>NZ_CP019288.1:1518750-1822500 GCF_009901525.1 Kordia antarctica | reverse complement strand
GTCCCAAGGGTTGGGCTGTTCGCCCATTAAAGTGGCACGCGAGCTGGGTTCAGAACGTCGTGAGACAGTTCGGTCTCTATCTGCTGTGGGCGTTAGAAATTTGCGTGGATCTGACTCTAGTACGAGAGGACCGAGTTGGACTAACCTCTGGTGTACCAGTTGTTCCGCCAGGAGCATTGCTGGGTAGCTACGTTGGGAAGGGATAAGCGCTGAAAGCATATAAGCGCGAAACCCACCACAAGATGAGATTTCTTTAAAGGGTCGTGGGAGATTACCACGTTGATAGGCTATAGGTGTAAAGGCAGTAATGTCATAGCCGAGTAGTACTAATTACCCGTAGGCTTATGTACTGGCTCTTGTTATTTATTTAACTCTTTTTTATCTCAATATGTTAAGATATTGGTTGCTAATTGTGGTGTAGTTGGTATTTTAAAGACTACTTCATTACAAATGGCAACAGATTCCCAATCAAGTTGGGAACTAAAGCTTAAGGTGGTTATAGCAATGGGGCTCACCTCTTACCATTCCGAACAGAGAAGTTAAGCCCATTAGCGCAGATGGTACTGCAGAAATGTGGGAGAGTATGTCGCCGCCTTTTTTTAAAACCCTTATCCATAAAAAGATAAGGGTTTTTTTTATGCCCTCTTTTTTAGCTTTTGAGGATGATTCTTAAGCTTAATGCAAAATCAAAATCTTGTTAAAGAAATCTTAAAATGGGCACAGTATAGAGCATTAGTCTGAGGTTATCATTAATTTAACAGCTTAAACTAATTAATCATACTATGTTAAGAAAAATACCATTATTTCTCTTGGGGATACTGTTGATTTCTGTAACTTCTTGTTCAACAGCAAAGAAAGCTTCTGCCAGTAAAAAAGGAGCAGTGGCCTCAGCAAAACCAAAGAAAAAACCAAAAAAAGGAGCCATTCAACCTTATAGTAAAGTAATTACTAAAGATGCTAAAAGCGATGAAGGTCTATTTACTGTTCATGAGTTGGATGATAAATATTTCTACGAAATTCCAGATTCTCTTTTTAATAGAGAAATGCTAATGGTTACTAGAATTGCTAAAACTGCATCAGGTCTTGGTTTTGGTGGAGGAAAACAAAATACGCAAGTGCTTCGTTGGGAAAAAAACAAGAAACAAGTTTTACTACGAGTAGTTTCACATAGTGTTGTGGCTGCTGATTCTTTGCCAGTTCATGAAGCAGTTGTAAATTCTAATTTTGAGCCAATCCTTTATGCATTCCCAATTAAAGCATTTAGCAAAGATTCTTTAAATACAGTTATTGAAGTAACACCTTTGTTTTCTAAAGATGTAAAAGCACTTGGAATTCCTGCATTTAGAAGAAGGCAATATAAAATTACACGATTAGACGATTCTAGATCATATATTGATAAACTGAAGAGTTATCCATTAAACATTGAAACGAGACATATTAAGACATACAATGCTGGAGCTCCACCGTCAAATAATAGTGTAGGTTCTATTTCTGTTGAAATGAGCAATTCTATGATTTTACTACCAAAAGAACCAATGAAGAGACGTCATTTTGATGAACGTGTCGGTTGGTTTACAAGTGGTCAGGTTGATTATGGATTGAAAGCACAAAAGAGTGAAACCGTTACTTTTTTAGATCGTTGGAGATTAGAAGTAAAAGATGAAGATCTTGCAAAGTTCAAAAGAGGAGAACTAGTTGAACCTAAAAAACAAATTGTTTATTATATAGATAGAGCAACTCCAGAAGAGTGGAAACCTTATATTAAACAAGGAATCGAAGATTGGCAAGTGGCTTTCGAAGCGGCAGGTTTCAAAAATGCAATTATTGCTAAAGATCCTCCAACTGCAGAAGAAGATCCAGATTGGAGCCCAGAAGATGTTCGCTATTCAGTAGTACGTTACTTAGCTTCTCCAATTCCAAATGCAAATGGTCCTCACGTAAGTGACCCAAGAAGTGGAGAAATCTTAGAAAGTGACATCAATTGGTATCACAATGTAATGAGTTTATTGAGAAATTGGTTCTTTATCCAAACAGCAGCCATTAATCCTGATGCACAAACATTAGAGTTTAAAGATGAAGTAATGGGACGTTTAATTCGTTTCGTATCTGCGCACGAAGTAGGACATACATTAGGATTACCTCACAATATGGGAAGTAGCGTTGCATATACTGTTGAAAATTTAAGAAGTGCTGAATTCACTAAAAAATACGGAACTGCACCATCTATTATGGATTATGCTCGTTTTAATTACGTAGCTCAACCAGGAGATGAAGGTGTTGCTTTGATGCCAAATATTGGTCCATACGATAAATATGCTATAAGTTGGGGATATCGCCCAATTCTAAATGCAACAACTGCAAAAGATGAAAAGAAAACATTAGATACTTGGATTCTTGATAAAGCTGGAGACCCAATGTATAGATTTGGAGCTCAGCAAAGAGATGTTGTAGATCCAAGTTCTCAAACAGAAGATTTAGGAAGTGATGCGATGAAAGCAAGTGATTATGGAATCAAAAATCTTCAGCGAATTGTTCCTAACCTAATCAAATGGACAGCAGAAGATGGTAAAAATTATGATGACTTAGATACCATGTACGGACAAGTTTTAAGTCAGTACAATCGTTATATGGGACACGTTTCTTCAAATATTGGAGGTGTTTATCAACATAACAAAACATATGATCAAGAAGGAGCTGTATACACTCATGTTGACAAAGCAGATCAAAAAAGAGCATTGAAGTTTATCAATGAGCAATTATTTGAAACACCAGAGTGGTTATTGGATGAAAACATCTTCAATAAAACAAAATCTTTTGGTATTACCGACAGAATTAGAGCAACGCAAGTACGTACGCTAAACAGAGTTTTAAGTTTAGGTAGACTTTCACGTGTGATGGAAAATGAAACCTTAAATGGAAATGATGCTTATACGATTCTTAATATGATGAAAGATTTACGTAACGGAATTTGGTCAGAATTACGTGCTGGAAAAACAATCGATGCGTATCGTCGTAATTTACAAAGAGCACATATTGACAGATTATCATACTTAATGACAGCTGAAAGTCCAAATGTACCAGCTAGATTCAGATCAAGAGTTACACCACTGAATACGAGTCAATCCGACTTACGTGCGGTTGTAAGAGCAGAATTAAACACGCTAAAAAGAAGTGTTAGATCTGCAATTGGACGTACAAGTAATCAGATGAGTAAAATACATTTACAAGATGCATTAGAGCGAATCAATTTAATTTTAGATCCAAAATAATACATTCAAAACATACCTATTATTAAAAGCAGCTTTCGGGCTGCTTTTTTTATGCCAAATAATGTTTAACTGTCATTTTAAATTTTAATTGGTATTATACTGCAAAGACAGGAATAACTCCTTTTAGTCATCTTCAAAATTTTTAATAACAAGTATTTTTACATATAATTCCCCTTAATATATGTATGCAATAATTGACTGTAATAGTTTTTTCGCTTCTTGCGAAAGAGCTTTTGATCCTGAGCTAATAAATAAACCATTAGTTATACTATCTAACAATGATGGCTGCGTGATTTCTAGAAGTAGCGAAGCTAAAATGTTAGGAATTCCTATGGGCGCGCCACTTTTTAAGTACAAAGAAATCATTGCAGAGAAAAACATCCAAGTTCGGTCGTCTAACTATTCTTTATACGGCGATATGAGTGAACGCGTGATGAAACTTCTCGAAAACTTTTCGCCAGATGTAGAAGTCTATAGTATTGACGAAGCTTTTTTGAGATTACCCAAAACCGATAATTATCAAAAACTTGGATCTACCATTAAAAATTATATCTATCAATGTACTGGAATTCCTGTAAGTGTTGGAATTGCGCCTACGAAAGCATTATCTAAAGCAGCAAACAATATCACAAAGAAGTTTCCCGAAAAAACAAATGGGTATTATGTAATTGATACCGATGAAAAACGCATCAAACTTCTCAAATGGCTTCCTATAAAAGATATTTGGGGAATTGGTAGGGGAAACAAGGAACGTTTACAAAACAAAGGTGCGCATACAGCTTTCGAATTCACAAAACTCAGAGACGATTGGGTAAAACGAAACATGTCTATTGTAGGTTTACGACTCAAAAAAGATTTAGAAGGCGAACCTACTATTTTGTTAGAAGATGGTGAATTTCAACACAAAAAAGTAATCGCGACATCGCGAAGTTTTGAATATACATTTTCTGACAAGGAAAACATGAAAGAACGTATTGCAACTTTTGCTTCACGCTGTAGCGAAAAATTACGCATGCAAGGTTCTTCTTGTAATATTGTGACGGTTTATCTAAAAAGTGATCGAAACAAAAAACAAGAATC
Source organism: Kordia antarctica (assembly GCF_009901525.1). NCBI lineage: Bacteria > Pseudomonadati > Bacteroidota > Flavobacteriia > Flavobacteriales > Flavobacteriaceae > Kordia > Kordia antarctica. The sequence goes on along the minus strand of NZ_CP019288.1, from coordinate 1,818,151 downwards.
GCAATACAGAGCAAGTAGAACTGTCACGTTACCATACGCAACAAATTCGTTATTAACCATAAATCAATTTGCACAAAAAGCATTAAGCGAAATCTTTAAACCAGGAATAAAGTACAAACGAGCTGGCGTTATCTTAATGGGTTTGGTAAAAACGGACGCGTTACAATTGGACTTATTCAAAAATGAAGACCCAAAACAAGTACAATTAATGGCAACTATGGATGTGTTAAATGATAAATATGGCGGACGAAAAATAAAAATGGCAAATCAAGATTTACAACGAACTTGGAAAATGCGGCAAGCACACTTATCACCAGAATATACAACGAAATTTAGCGATATTATTATCTTAAACTGTAAAACTATTTAGTAGGAAAGCAGATGAAAAAAAAAGAAACAAGCAACGTGCTGACGTTTAAAAATGTCAAAAAAGGAAATATTCATCTCGAATTTGTAGAAGAAGGAATTTCGGCAGGATTTCCGTCGCCAGCAGCCGATTTCCAAAATAAACGCATCAGTTTAGATGAAGAACTCATAAAAGATAAAAACACCACTTACTATGCGCGCGTAAGTGGCGAATCAATGATTGGCGCAGGATTGGATAACAATGATTTACTGGTGATAGACAAAAGCATTCCGCCGAAAGATGGAAAAATTGCAGTGTGTTATGTAGATGGAGAATTCACTGTGAAACGATTAAAAATAACCAAAGAATGCGTTTATCTTATGCCAGAAAATGATAAGTATAAACCAATAAAAGTAACAAAAGACAAACAACTTTTAATTTGGGGAATTGTGACATATGTGATAAAGAAAGTTTAGAAATGTTAAATGTTAAATGTTGAATGCTGAATTTTAAATGTAAATAGTAAATTGATTTTGTCATTGCGAGTGATAGCGAAGCAATCTGTTTATAAAGTTAAAACCATTCTTATAATTTTGATTTAATTTAGGAAACATGTAGCTTTAGATTAAAATAATAAAACTGAGAATGAAATACACTCTATTATTAATACTTACCCTTTTACTAATTAGTTGCTCAAAAAATGAAAAAGCTGAAAACATTAGACATACTGTTGAATTAGCCATAAAAAATGATGCAAAAATGATGAATGAAATCATCAGAGAATTCAATAATAATAAAGTAAATGGAATTGATAATTCTAAAAAATTATTAAAAATGTATCATGAAGCTACTAAAACACATTTGGTTTGTAAAGATTTAATTATAAAACTTGATGACATTGATTCATGTATTAATCTTAAAAAAGAAGCATTAGATTATTTTAATTTTACTGAATTTTTTTTAATTGATTTTATAAAACCAATGGCAACATTAAGTTTTAAAGAATTACAGGGAAATGAGGAATTACAAAAAAAAATGACTGAAAGGCTAGCAGAAAGTATAGAAGTTTCAAAAAAGATGAGTGATAAAATTCTTGAATTCTGTAAAGAGCATAATTTAGAAATGGAAATATCAGTATATGAAGGAGAGAAATTTAGTAAACAGGTAGAAGAACTAAAAAATAATTTATAAATAGAAGTACAACGCTACCCAAAACCCAAAAACCCAAAAGCAAAGCAACTCTAACAACCTAACATTTCAAAAAGGTGGCTGAGCCGAGTCAAAGTCACGCTTTAATAAAATCCTCATACTCATAATAAAACGCTTCAAATTTTTTCATATTTTCATTCAGAAAAACCATGGTTTCTTGCCATGTGTTCTTATTATGAATAGAAACACCATGTTTTTCCAGGTAGATTCTGGAAATTTCTTTTCCATTATCTAACACACAATCTTCATTAAAAATGGCGTCTGGCAGAAATTCATCAATCAAAATAGTTTTCAAAGAAACCATTTTATCCCAATACTTAATACGATTCTCAATATTCTGATCTTCCACATCAAGTATAACCATTGCTTTTTTCTTATCGAAATAAAACTTAAACGAAAAATCGCGAATCTTTGTATTGTACAAAACCCACTTTCGTGGAAATGACTTTCCGAACGAAATCCAAAAGTCTTCCCGTAATTTCTGTGATTCTGCTTTACTAAACATGAAAAAAAAGTATTTTTTTTCATTCCGCACTTGATGCGGAATCTCTATTATTAAACTAAAAGTATTTTTCATTCCGTGCTTGACACGGAATCTCTATTATTAAACTAAACATATTTTTTTTCATTCTGTACGTACACTGAGCGGAGTCGAAGTGGACACGGAATCTATTATTAAACAAAAAGGTTCTTTATATTGTACGCTGAGTAAATTCCAGCGAAAGCGATTAATTTCACATACACTAAACCAACTCGAAATACAAACTATATAAAAAACGCAATAGTAGTTGCTGCAACAATAACAATCAACTTTGTCAAATTAAACTTATGACCTTCTGAACTTTCAAACAAAATAGTCGTAGAAATATGTAAAAAGATTCCTATTACCAACGCTGATATTTCATTCTGATACGCTTCTAAAAACGTTAACTGTTCTGATAAGAAACTTCCCAAAGGTGTCATCAATGCAAACAAAAACAAAAATGTCAAAATAGAAAACTTGGACATTTTAGAACCATAAAAAAACGTTGTCAAAATAATAGCAATCGGAATTTTATGAACTACAATTCCATACACCAAATGATCGTGGTGATGCATTGGAAAACCTTCTAAAATGGCGTGAACACTCAAACTTACAAACAATAACCACGGAAAAGCACTACTATCTTTATGAATATGAACGTGTCCGTGTTCAGCTCCTTTTGAGAAAAATTCAAGGAAAATCTGTAGCAAAATTCCAACCATTACAAAAATACCATAACTAGGTTGATACTCACTAAAAACAGTAGGAAGTAAGTTGAAAACCGTGATTGCTAATAAAAAAGCGCCACTAAATGCAAGCAATAACTTCATGTGTTTCTTTTCGCGAAACTGAAAAACAGTTACAAACAAAAAACCAAGTACTACTGCTAAAATAGGAAGTAAATAATGTATCATTTAAAAATCATAATAAGCCTAGAAGACGTTTTTCTGTCAAACTTTCCAAGACTATAATCCCCAAAAATAGCTAATAAATCAATATCTGCCGCATTAAAATACGATTCAAAATCTTCAAGCCGCAATCCTTTTACCTTTTCGGTGTAGTGATGTTCGCGTCCGTCAGCTTCAAAACGAATATCTTTATAAATAAATCCGTCTTTTACATATCGATGCAATCGGAAGACAATTCCGTCAACTTCTTTCACTTCATTTTCGACTAAATTATCGATTACAAAATCTGCATTCAGAAAATCAATCACAGCAAAACCGGTTTCATTAAGTTCGGCTTTAATGGATTTTAGCGTTCGTAAATTATCAGCTTCATGTTCAAAATAGCCAAAACTCGTAAATAAATTAAATACTGCATCAAACTGTTTCGGATACGGTTTGCACATGTCATGCACTTCAAAACGAAGTGTTTCGTTTTCAAATTGTGAGGCAAGTTCAATACTATTTGGCGACAAATCAACGCCCGTAACATCATAGCCCATTTTATTCAAAAACACAGAATGTCTCCCTTTTCCACAAGCCAAATCTAAAATAGTTCCGTTTTCTGGCACATTCAAAAACTCCACCAAATGCTTCACAAACGCTTCCGCTTCGTCATATCCGCGATCTTTATAAAGTACGTGATAATACGAAGTATCAAACCACGATGCGTACCAAGTTGTATTTTCTTCTTGCATAATTTATTTTGGGGTTTCCACAAATGTACACTTCCGCTTCGCTCAGTGTACATTTGCGGTCAGGCTATCCACTATATCTCCCTGAAAATCGGGAGGATGCCGTTTCTATCCTTAACCCAGTTTAGTGAATAAAATTAACGAACTGCAAAATTAACATATTTTGCGTTGTTGTAGTCGAGGTAATTGGGAAATAATTTCAAAAGTGATTGCTTTTCATCTTCTTTAGTCTTAAAATGCCGTTTGGATATTTGGACTAGGATATTTTAATATCAATAGTGTTGGGATTCTTATGTGTATCAAAAATTGCAAGTATTCGTATCTCTGTATTGCTTTCTACTTTGTAGATAATTTTATAGTGTCTGACAATGATTCTACGGAAAGGTTCTCCTAATAATTCTTCAACTTGATATTGCTCAGTAAAAATAATATTCTTACTACTGTTTACAATGTCTGTGACAACATTGGAAGCTAACACAACTGATGTAGTTTGTTTTTTAACCCAATCAAAAATATCTTTTAAATCAGTTGTAGCTTTAGTAGACCAAACAACACGAATTTTCTTTGTGGACATACGCTATTGCCAATTCCGAATTTCTTCTTCTAGGTCTTCAACACTAATAAATTCTCCAGCATTTATTGATGCATCAGCATCTTTAATCTGTTTAACATACGCTTCTTGTGTAAGTGGTTTTCCTTGAACAGTATACGCAATAGTATCGCTTTTGGAAGAAGGTTGTTTTTTCTTTTCAGCAAATTCAAAAATGTCTTCTAAATAGCTGACATTGTCAGTATTTAAAAGTTCAATTATTTTATTTCTCAATTCTATTGCTCCCATAATTGTGAAGTGTTATATACAAATATACGTAAATTACAATTCATCAATTAATTTCAAAATACTTATATCTGGTTCTCAATTTATTTGATGAAATAAAATAATTCAAATAGTAAAATCAACATCAAAAAATAAATTCTTACAGGTAATATTCCCTTAAAACTTCAACCTTTCTCATCACAAGTTTTATAAGGTTATAAATTAATGTACTTTTGCGCTTTAGAGCAGTAGCAAATGGAAGATAATTATAAAATGGTTGCCAAAACCTTACATGGTTTTGAAGACTTATTGGAAGAAGAATTGAAAAAGTTAGGCGCGATGGATATCCGCAAAGGAACTCGTAACGTAACTTTTAGAGGTGACAAAGGATTCATGTACAAAGCAAATTTATGCTTGCGTACGGCAATTAAAATCCTAAAGCCAATTCAATATTTCAAAATCGAGAATGAAAAGGATTTGTATGACAGAGTCTACAATATGAATTGGGATAAATACCTAACGCATGAACAAACCTTTGCTATTGATGCAACTGTTGCTTCGGAACAATTTACACATTCACAATACATTGCTCTAAAAACGAAAGATGCTATTGCAGATAAGTTCAGAAATACACAAGGAAAACGTCCAAATGTAGATATCAAATTTCCAACACTTCGGATTCATGTTCACATTCAAAACAACGATTGTTCTATTTCATTAGACAGTTCGGGCGGTTCGTTGCACAAACGTGGTTATAAAACGGCGACGAATATTGCACCAATTAATGAAGTTTTAGCAGCAGGTTTAGTAATGATGTCAGGTTGGGACGGACAATCAGATTTGCTCGATCCGATGTGCGGAAGTGGAACGATTGCTATTGAAGCGGCAATGATTGCTTGTAACATTCCTGCAAACATAAATCGGAAAGAATTCGGTTTTGAAAAATGGGGAGATTGGGATGTTGATTTATATGAAAAGATAGAAGAATCTTCGTTGCGAAAAATTCGTGAGTTTCATCACAATATTTACGGATATGACAAAGCACCTTCGGCAGTTCAGAAAGCAAAAGACAATGTCCGAAATGCTAATTTGAGTGATTATATACAGATCAGTCAACAAAACTTCTTTGAAACTAAAAAACAAGGTGACGAAAAGTTGCATATTTTGTTCAATCCGCCATACGGCGAACGTTTGCACATTGATATGGAAGAATTTTACGCCGATATCGGAGATACATTAAAACAAGGATATGCAAATACAAATGCTTGGTTTATCACATCAAACATGGAAGCGTTGAAACATGTTGGATTACGTCCGTCACGAAAAATAAAAGTATTCAACGGAAAACTAGAATCACGTTTGGTAAAGTACGAAATGTACGCAGGAAGCAAAAAAGCCAAACATCAGAATCAAGATAACGATCAAGATCAAAGCAACGATCAAGACCAAACTAAAGAAGATTAAAATTTCAATATATGAAACCAAAAACCAAAGCAATACTTTGCAATTTTGTAGCGTTTGTGTCACTTTTCTTAGTATTTCGTTTTACGTTATGGTATGTGTTGCCATTAAGCGGATTGTGGTTATCAGTAGTTTGCGCAGTATTAGCAAGTGTAATAGCGCCAAAATTTGCAGCAGTTACAGTTGATGGCAGAGAGAAAGTATTGATGCGTTCGCTGTTTAGTAAAGGGGAAAAGGAGGTTTGATGTATAAAAACTGCCTTATACTCATATGTAGTTTACTTCTCTTATGTGCTTGTAAATCGAAATCGGTAGTTACTAATTATTCTAAAACACATACGGATGCTGATTTTTACAGTAATGGATTTTTCTCAATGTTTACATATTATAACAATATGAGTTTGCGACTTGCAAATGATGAATCTGAAGCATTAATTAAAGAAAAAGGGTTTACTGTGACAGAAAAAACAATCAAGCATAACGGAAATGTGATTGTTGATATGAATCAATTTGATACTGAGTTTTCATATCTTATTGATTATTTTAAAGATGAAAACGGTTCTTATTTGATTGTTTCAGAAGTTGGTACAGATTACATGAAGTCAAGTTCGGATGCCAATATCTTATCTAGAAATAAGTTATTCATTTGTGATTTATCAACTGGAAAAAAATATACATACATATATACCACTGACGGACTCATCCTGTCTAAAGAAAATTATGAAGGACTTCCTGTTGGAATTACTATAAAATCAATTGATAACGCTACTAAATCTATATCATTTGAGAAAAAACATAATGATTATGTAATTATAAAAGTTCCTATGGTTGAAGTTTCTTCGTTTTAGGAATATTTAAAAAAGAGAGCTTGTTTGTTCCTAGTTATTCTCAGTCGCAGTTTTTTTCTTTTCCCCATAAAAATTCACTAAAATTTTCCCAAAAATAAAATAAAGCACTACTATCGCAATTCCTCCAAGTAAAAATCCGTTTTCAAGTAATGTATTTAATCCGTAATTGAAATAGAATAAGAGGATACAAATTACAAACTGAAGAATAGCGTACATAATATTCCCTTTTGGACTAAATCCAAACATGCCAAGAAAGTGCGTTTTGGTGAGTCCAAAAATTAAATGTGGCATTGCATTGGCTAATAATGCTCCAATAATGAAGTCTAGTAGATTCATTATTAATAGTGTTGAGTTTGGTTTGATAGGGCAAACGAAAAATAGCTAGTATCACTTATTTCTTAGAAACATCTTCTTCCTCAACTTTCTTCTTCTTTGCCTTTTTATAGATAGGAATTGAATAGCTAATTGTATAATTGAAACCTGCACCAATATTACTATCAGAAGTAACTTTATTAAATCCGGGAATGAATAAGTTTTGAAAGTTTTCAGGTTCTTTACTACTCATTAATCGATTCAAGCGAAAGCTAAATCCCATGTAAATGTTATCATACAATTCAACTTTTATACCTGCAACAACTTCAACCCAATGTCCGTTTAAGCTAGAAAATTCAGTTCCTGGCGATTGCGTCAAAATGCTTTCGTCTTCTAAATGTTGATTCGATTGATAGATGCTATAACTATTTAATGTTTGTGAATGTGTGCTAAATCCGTAACGCATTCCCACAATTATAGAATTTTGCATTCCAAACCAGTTTTCATACGCATTAAAGTCAAAACCTACTTTGACAAAGCTTCCTTGTGTTGTAAAATTAAGTTGATCTTCAGCTACGGTTTTTTTCTCGTTTCCTAATTCGGCTGCGAGGTAAAACTTTTTCGTCAATCTAAAATCTGCTACAATTTCAAATCCTTGATAATCGTCTTCCAACAACATTCGGATTGGTTTGCTTACATCAATACCAACGCGTAAATTGTAATTTTCCTTCGTTGGAATTGTATCGTTTACAACGGTTGTTACTTCCGTATCTTGTGCAAAACTCACGCTAAACACGAAGAATGCGAGTGTACTAATGATATATCTTAACATGTGTTTCGGTTTCGTTTTGAACAATTTGTACAGCTACTATAATTCCCGTAGTAGGATTTATCCAGTTATCAGTATCAACTGTAACATCAGGCGCATCTTCTAATGTATAATTTGTAATATAACCACAAGCTCTGGAAAGAAAAATTTCTTGTGTTTCATGATTAAAGGTAATAATATCTTCATTTCCCGCAGTCTGAACGCCCATATCATCAACTTCGTATCCGGAAATGAAACTATATGAAGTTGTTATATTTTGCGTTCGTAGCGGAATAGAAACGGTATTTACAGTTGCGGCAGCAGCTTGAAATTCAGTAAGCGCATCAATACCTTGTACTTTTAAATTCGTTACATTTTTCGCGACATCTTCCGTCGTATTTGCTGCATCAAAAAACTCAATGACTAGCAAAGGTGTTGTCAGTGTTCCTTCGGTACAAATATCATCTTTCTCGCAAGAGATACATAAAATTGCCGTAAAAATTACCACAATTGAGATTCCTATATAAGATAATTTCTTCATATATTTTAATTTCTTCTTTCTAAAAGTACAACATTTTCAACGTGATGCGTTTGCGGAAACATATCAACGGCTTGTACTTTGGTTACTTTATAAAGTGCGTCCATCAAAGCTAAATCGCGCGCTTGTGTGGCGCTATTACAACTTACATAGACTATTTTTTTTGGTGCAATGTTTATAATTTGTTGCACAACATCGCCGTGCATTCCGTCACGTGGCGGATCGGTAATAATAATATCGGGCGTTCCATGTGTGGAAATGAACTTTGCGTTAAACACCTTTTTCATATCACCAACATAAAATTCGGTATTCGTAATATTGTTTAATTCCGCATTTTCTTTTGCTGCTTCAATTGCTTCCGGAACCGACTCAACTCCAACTACTTTTTTTGCTTTTTTTGCGACAAATTGTGCAATCGTTCCTGTTCCTGTGTATAAATCGTATACGAGTTCATCGCCTTTTAAATCTGCAAAGTCACGTGTAATTTTATATAATTCGTATGCTTGATCTGAATTTGTTTGATAGAATGATTTTGCGTTTATTTTAAACTTCAAACCTTCCATTTCCTCAAAAATATGATCGCGTCCGCTGAAGCAAATCACTTCCTGATCGTAAATCGTATCATTTCCTTTTCCGTTGATTACATATAATAACGACGTAATTTCTGGAAACGTCTCTTTCACATAATTTAATAATAATTCACGTTTTTCTACATCTTCTTGATAAAATTGAATCAATACCATTACTTCTCCGTTAGAAGAAGTTCGTAACATTAATGTACGTAACAATCCAGTTTGATGACGCGTATTAAAGAAAGTAATATCATTTTCTATAGCAAATTGTCTAATCGAATTACGGATTGCATTTGATGGATCAGCTTGTAAATGACATTTTTTTACATCTAAAATTTTGTCCCACATACCAGGAATATGAAATCCAAGTGCGTTTCTATCGCCTAAATCTTCTTCTGAATCTACTTCTTCTTGCGTTAACCAACGACTGTCCGAAAACGAAAATTCCATTTTATTTCGGTAGAAGTATTGTTCGGCACTTCCTAAAATTGGTGTGAGTTCTGGTAATTCAACCTTTCCAATTCGGGTTAAATTATTAAAAACCTCTTTTTGTTTGTAAAACAATTGGTGTTCGTAGCCCATATGTTGCCATTTGCAACCTCCACAAGTTCCAAAATGCTGACAAACAGGTTCCACACGTTTATCAGAAAGCGTATGAAAATGCGTTGCTTTCCCTTCATAATAGGCTTTACGCTTCTTATAGGTTTGAATATCTACCACATCGCCAGGAACGGCGTTTGGTAAAAATATAATGACTCCTTCATCTGTTTTTGCTACTGTTTTTCCTTTTACGGCAGTATCAATCACTTCCACCTTTTCAAAAACTTGTCTTCGATTTCTTCTTCCCATGTGGCAAAAATAACAATAGCAGTAAATATATATATTATTTATGGTGGGAATATTTAAAAAAATGCTAAAAGTTTTGGAAGTTGTGGTTTAGATATTGTGTATTTACTCAATGAAAAGATACTTTCACATATTCATCCTTTTATTTTTCACGTATAGTATATAGTTTTGAATTGAAGTTCAAATTATATAACAATTGAAAAAAATCATTATATGAAGTTATTTTGTATGTATTATTATTGTTAATGTCATTAAATGCATATTCGCAGAATTATAAATTAATTCATAAAGCGGAAACACTTATTATCTGCTATTTTTCGGTACTATGGATGTTTCATTTGTCAAATAGCTTGTATATTGCATAGAATAATCTTTTTTCAAAAGTATTTAGCTTAAAGGGACATTATGAAAAAAATCATCTATCTAATTGCTTTTGCAAGTGTATTCAGTTTCAAGCTTCAAGGTCAAATCTTAAAAGATAAAATGGAACTTGAAGATTATGGATTAAAAGGTAAAGTAAAAAAAATTACTTATCAAGAATCCAATCAATATGGTACTCAAAGATACAGTTATTCATTTGCGCTTGACGGACGAATTACAAAAGTTGAAAATCTAGGTTCTTTAAGTGAATATATGTATGATGCGGAACGTAAACTTCAAAAAATATATTACAAAATTGGCAGTAAACTTAATGACAGTATTATTTTTCGTTACGATTCCAAAGGACATTTGGTTTCGAAACTAGCCGATGATCTTTCAGTCACATATACGTATGACTCCAATGGAACAAAGATTTCAATGCAAGTTATATACAGAAGAAATGATGCTTCTATTACAAATTTTAAATATGATACGCTTGGTCGAATTGTCAAAGAAGTAGTAATGCCGAAAAAAGAAGGCGGTTCTAAATCTTATTTTTCTGTAGCATACGATAAAAATGATAATATTATTTCAGCGATAGAATCTGGAGATATAAATCCAAAGACCTACAATCAACGTATTGAAAGATCGTTTTCTTACAATACGCACGGAGATATTATTAGTTTTACAGAAGTAACTAAAAATTATAATGGTACGAAAAAATATAATTCTTCCGTGTATTCATATACAGCAACGTATCAATATGATTCGCTAGGAAATTGGAACAAACAGACGTCCAAGATTAACAATTTAGAAGTAGATACTGTTACAAGAATTATTGAATACTATTAGGTAATCAGTCATCCTATTAATACAAAGCGTATAAAAATCAAGCGCATACAAAAAATCTTCCCAAAAAGTGAACCTATGCAACTTTTTTACGTCCTTAGTACAGACGGAACTTTTTTATGCATAAAAAAACGCACATATCTGATGGAACATTAGTCACTCGCTACATAAAAGGCGATCAAAGCGCTTTGGCGATTTTGGTAAAACGGTTTCACAAAACATTTTGCAATCAAGCGTATTGGATAGTGAAAGATGCAGATGCCGCAAAAGATATTGCGCAAGACAGTTGGAATCTCATCATAAATAAAATACATACGTTAAAAGATGTAGAACGTTTTAAAAGTTGGGCATTGCGAATTGTGTACACAAAGGCAATCGATTGGACAAAGGGAATCTCCAAACAAACAAAACACCACGAATCGTATAAAGTAACCAAATCCATTCAGGACATTCCGTCTGAAGATCTATCGCCTTTAAAACAAAAACTATTAATAGCGATCAAAGAATTGCCAATACATCAACAACAAGTAATTCAGTTGTTTTATGTACATGACTATTCATTAAAAGAGGTTTCAGAAATCATTCAAATATCAGAAGGCACGGCAAAATCTAGATTGTATCATGCCAGAGAAAAATTAAAAACAATACTAAAAACATAGAAAACATGAAAAATATAGAAGACATTGACAAATTAATTAAAGAAACACTTACCGCAGAAGAAGCAAAATTTTATGATTCGTTAGAAGAACAGAATATGTTAGGAATGATTTTCGGTTTATTTAAAGGAAAAAATGCTTGGTTACTTATAATGATGAACCTTGTAACAGTAGTTTTCTTTGGATTATTTGTGTATTGCTGTATTCAATTTTTTAAAGTAGAAACCACGCCAGAACTGGTAAAATGGGGAATTGGCGGCTTGGTATTTTTACTTGGCGTAAGTATGCTGAAAATATTTGCTTGGATGCAAATGGACAAAAATGCTATATTGAGAGAAATGAAACGTTTGGAATTCCAAGTGTCATTATTATCAGGAAAAATGAATGAAACTGGAAATTGAGATACGCTGTTTAGTGAATGTAACTTATAAATGTGTCATTCTAAACTTTTTTCAGCATGACACGTTTTTACATTCTATGGTTATATAATTAACGTAAGTTCGATATAAACTCACTGTTATATCTTTGATTTTCAAATATAAATGTCAAATCAAGCACAGTCGAGATTCAATTGAAAACTAGTTTTGCTTAGGTTCTCGTCTGCGCTCGAACTGACAAATAGTTGGTTTAAAATGGCTTTTCATTTAATACTAATGGTTTCTTATGTCAAACTCACGTTAATTAAGAAAAACTATAAATAAACATTATACGCTAAAATGCAGCATAAATAAATTTTATTATCCTATTCATATTTAGTAATTTGCAAGTCTCTAGGGATGATTTCTCTCCCACGCTGAATTTTCGATTCCTCGAAAGGATAAAGGTAGAGAAGGAATGGTAATTTATATATCATTTAAAACTTTATTATTATGGCTGTTTTAGAACAACAATTAACATCTCAGCAAGCAATTGATTTAGAAAACAAGTATGGCGCACACAACTATCATCCACTTCCTGTGGTTTTGAATAGAGGTGAAGGCGTGTATGTTTGGGACGTAGAAGGCAAAAAGTATTACGACTTTCTTTCTGCGTATTCTGCAGTAAATCAAGGACATTGTCACCCGAAAATTGTAGACGCAATGGTGTCACAAGCAAAAACATTGACATTAACTTCGCGTGCATTTTACAATGATATTTTAGGACGTTATGAAAAATTTGCAGCAGAATATTTCAACTTCGACAAATTATTACCAATGAATACAGGTGCAGAAGCGGTAGAAACTGCTTTGAAGATTTGTAGAAAATGGGCGTATGAGAAAAAAGGAATCGCGGAAAATGAAGCTGAAATTGTAGTGTGTGAAAATAACTTTCACGGAAGAACCACCACGATTATTTCGTTTTCAAACGATCCAGTAGCACGTAAAAACTTTGGTCCTTATACGGACGGATTTATCAAAATTGAATATGATAACATTCAAGCATTACAAGAAGTTTTAGAAAACAATCCAAACGTTGCAGGATTCTTAGTAGAGCCAATTCAAGGTGAAGCAGGTGTATTTGTTCCATCAGAAGGATATCTCGCGAAAGCGAAAGCATTATGTGAAAAACACAATGTATTATTCATTGCTGATGAGGTGCAGACAGGAATTGCGCGTACAGGAAGATTGTTAGCAACGTGCGGAAATTGTACGTGCGAAAAGAAAGATTGTAGCGGAACACCAGAAGTAAAACCAGATGTCTTAATCTTAGGAAAAGCATTATCTGGCGGCGCATATCCAGTTTCGGCAGTATTAGCAAATGATGACATTATGAATGTTATTGGACCTGGAAATCACGGTTCTACCTTTGGAGGAAATCCTGTGGCAGCAGCAGTTGCAATGGCAGCTTTAGAAGTTGTAACCGATGAATCATTGGCTGAAAACGCTTTTCAATTAGGAGAATTATTCAGAAGCGAATTGCAAAAATATGCAGAAACAAGCAACGTTGTATCAATTGTCAGAGGAAAAGGATTATTGAACGCAATTGTGATCAATGATGATGAAGAAAGCGAAACTGCTTGGAATATTTGTATGAAATTGAAAGAAAATGGATTATTAGCAAAACCAACACATGGAAACATTATTCGTTTTGCGCCACCATTAGTAATGACACGCGAGCAATTGCTTGACTGCGTTGCTATTATAACTAAAACACTTAAAGGATTTGAATAATGGAATTGAAACAACAAGACGACTCAGTATTTGATAATTTCGAATTGCGATTGAATGAAAATTCGAAGAATTTTTTGCGCGAAACCGCAAAATGGGCTTTTATCCTATCAATTGTAGGATTTATAATGATAGGAATTTTTGTTTTTGTAGCGGTACTTTTCATCGTGATGTCATCTGCGCTTAGTAGCAATGTCAGTCCGTTTGCACAAAGTGGATTAGGCACAGAATATATTTCGATCGTATATCTTGTGATGGCACTATTATATTTTTTTCCAGTATTTTATCTTTACAAATTTTCAAGAAAAATGAAATCTGCATTGATCGAAAAAAATACGGAAGATTTAACAGCTGCTTTCTCAAACTTAAAATCGCACTATAAATTCATCGGAATTACAATGTTAATTGTGATTGGAATATATGTATTAATCTTTGCTTTTGCATTAATTGGCATACTCATATAGTAAATTAAACAAATAATACGCAACAAAAAAGCGGATGTACATTGTATATCCGCTTTTTTTATGATGTATTTTGTTAAGAATTACTGACCGAAATACTCTTGAACTTGCATTTTGAACTCTTCATTATCTTGGACTACTTCCCATCCAAACGTACTAATTGCCCATATTAAAAATAATAGACCAATTACATTGATTACAATCCCAATAATAGCTAATATTTTACCAATATTAACTGTTGAATAATTATCGTATGCCTGCGGATCAGCTTTGTATAATTTTGCAGCATTCATTGCTAAATACAACGCAACCAAACCAATAATAAGTCCCACGTTATAAAAGCAACAGCCAACAATAGATAATGCGCCTAAAACAACAATAAGCGTAGCATTTGGTAAATTTCTAGATTCCATAATTTAATAGTTAAGTTAGTTAATTTATATACTTGTTAATAAAACTAATCGCAATAATGATCGCATTGATAATGGCTAAATTACGAATCAGTTTTTGTGCGTAATTGAATTTATAAAAAATATTTACACCAATAATTCCAAAAAAGAGGAGTAATGTATAAATTGCTGGATACATTTTAAAAGCTTCCATAAACTCGCCTCTTAAAATCAACGCCAGCGAACGTTGTATGCCGCAACCAAAACAATCAATGCCGAAATACTGCTTCGTAAAGCAAGGAAGCATAAAATCTTCGAGACTTACATACGTAAAAAGTATTAAATTAGCCACACGCGTAATTTTTTGGATTAAATATTTCTATAAATATAGAAATACTTTTTCAGCATTTCATCGTGAGATAAGTAATCATTACATTGAATTTGTTACGTAAAAACAGTATAAATGTATAAATTTCATTGCAAAGTAGCTACAATCATGCCATTGGTTTTCTAAAAAATAGCACAGATACCACAGAATAGAGTATTTTTACAACCTAAAATTTTTGCAAAGTGAAATTCAAATATAAAACAGCATTGTACTTTTTTCTAGTATTTTTTGGTGGAGGATTATTACTCTTTCGAGATGAAATACAAGGAGAAGCACAAATAATAGTTACAGTAATTGCGTTGTTTGCAATGATGTTTGGTTTGTATAAAGTAACTTCGATGCAAGCTTCGAATCAACATAAAAAGTACGATAACGAGGAATATTTTAATAGAGAAAAGTATTCTGAAGAAGAAGAACAAGAAGAACAAGAAGAACAAGAAGAACAAGAAGAAGATCAAACGAAATAGAATAAGTATGAAATTTCAAGTAGGAGATCAAGTAGAAACGATTGATGATGTTATTAAAGGAGTTATAGCGTCTATTCAAGGGAAAACAATTGCTATTGACACGGATG
This sequence comes from Kordia antarctica, assembly GCF_009901525.1. Taxonomy (NCBI): domain Bacteria; kingdom Pseudomonadati; phylum Bacteroidota; class Flavobacteriia; order Flavobacteriales; family Flavobacteriaceae; genus Kordia; species Kordia antarctica. Next base: position 1,802,412 of record NZ_CP019288.1, on the reverse strand, counting down.
AAGGTTTTTCGCTGTCATTTGAAGCTTCTGAATTGGTGAAAATAGGATCCGACGAAATCAGCAATGAGTTATCATATCAAAAAATACATAGTGCTATTCAGGAAAAAGAAGTTTCCAAAAAGCCAAAGCGTGTTGTAGAAAAATCTAGAAAAGACCGTTCAGAAACTGCAGCAATGGAAGTTGATTTGCACATTCATCAATTGACAAATGCACATAAAGGAATGAGCAATTATGATATGTTGGAATTACAAACCGATACTGCAAAGCGACAATTAGAATTTGCGATGCGCAAGCGGATTCCTAAAGTAGTTTTTATTCATGGAGTTGGTGAAGGTGTGCTGAAGGAAGAATTGGCGTATTTATTTCGTCAGTACGACAATGTAAAATATTATGACGCTAACTACCAAAAATATGGATTAGGCGCCACGGAAGTTTATATTTTTCAAAATCCTGGAAATTAATTTTGAATTTTTAGACTTTGTTAGATTAGTTCATTTTAAATTATGAATGTTGAATTTGAATTTGAGAAATATCGAATATCGAACAAGGAATATCGAATATTGAAGTTTTAAATTGAGAACTTGAAGTTAAAACAAAGAATTTCACATTGAGTCTTTTTGACTATTATTTAAGATAAACTAAAGTTAAAAAGTTTATTAAAAATATCGAATATCGAACAAGGAATATCGAATATTGAAGTTTTAAATTGAGAACTTGAAGTTAAAACAAAGAATTTCACATTGAGTCTTTTTGACTATTATTTAAGATAAACTAAAGTTAAAAAGTTTATTAAAAATATCGAATATCGAACAAGGAATATCGAATATTGAAGTTTTGAATTGAGAACTTGAAGTTAAAACAAAGAATTTCACATTGAGACTTTTTGACTATTGTTTAAGACAAATTAAAGTTAGAAATTTTATTAAAAATATCGAAAATCAAACAAGAAATACAGAATATTAATTATTTTCCTAATTCCTAATTCCTAATTCCTAATCCCTAATTCCTAATCCCCAACTACAAAGGCGTAACCAAAGTTCCAAACACAAAAAAATCATACCGAACATCTTGCCCGTTAGTTCCTGTAAACACTACTTCTGAAAAATTAATGGTATGTTCATAACCTTCCAAAGTAGTTCCATTCAAAACTTCCACAGTAGTTACTTGTACTTCTCCAGCAACAGCGATATATTCTAATGTACTATTAACATCTGAAGGTAATTGATCACAAAAATAATTAGTAGTAATTGTAGTATCAAAACTTCTATAATAACAAAATGCTTGACTGTTTAGTGTTTTTGTACGCGGCGTATCTGTAACTGTAACTTCATTGACAATCAAATCTGTAGGAATTTCTAAAATAAGCGTTTCTGCGCCATTAATTTTAAACAATAATGTTACTCCAGCTTCTATTGTACATGCGTCAATATCTGCACTTGTAGTAAGATCAATTTCGTCCAATGTTAAATCTCCATCATCACAACTAAAAAAAGTAAGTGCAAGCACAAAAAGGAACGCTATTTTTCTCATAAAAGGCACAATTAAAATTTCATATCAAATTCGTAAACAAAAGTATTAAGAAAACTCTATTTATATCCAAACTTATTGTTAATAATTTTATTTAGACTATTTTTGCTCATCTTTTTTCAATAAATCCCTATTTATACAAACTACGAATGAAGAACGTATATTTTGACAGTGCCGCGACAACACAAATTCGACCAGAAGTTGTAGATCGCATCAAAGTTGCATTAGAAGAGAATTATGGAAATCCATCTTCAACGCATAGTTTCGGACGATCGTCCAAAACGTTAATAGAAACGGCACGTAAAACTATTGCTAAATATTTAAACGCTTCGCCACAGGAAATTATATTCACTTCAGGTGGAACCGAAGCCGATAACATGGTATTGCGTTGCTCTGTGCGTGATTTAGGTGTAACCACTATTATTACGTCGCCAATAGAACATCATGCAGTATTACATACCGTAGAGCAATTGCGTGTGGAAAGCGATATAAAAGTTGCGTACGTAAAATTACAACCGTGCGGAACGCCAAATTATGACGATTTAGAAGCCTTGTTAAAAGCGGATAACTCTAAGAAATTAGTAAGTTTAATGCATGTAAACAACGAAATAGGAAACATATTAGATGTTGACAAAGTTGCAGCTATCTGTAAAGAATATGGCGCTTTATTTCATTCAGATTCGGTGCAATCTATTGGACATTATGAATGGGACGTTCAAAAAACTTCCGTAGATTTCTTAGCTGCTGCCGCACATAAATTTCATGGACCAAAAGGAATTGGTTTTACTTTCATTCGAAAAGATTCAGGTTTAAAACCATTAATCTTTGGCGGATCGCAAGAACGTGGATTTAGAGCAGGAACGGAAGCTGTACACAACGTTGCTGGTTTAGAAGAAGCATTTCGTTTGGCATATGACAACTTAGAAGAAGAAAGAAGTTATGTAGAAGGTTTGAAAATATACTTCATGTCAGCACTTAAAAAAGTGATACCAGAAGTAAAATTTAACGGAAACTGTCATGAAACTACAAAAAGCACATACACATTAGTAAATGTTTGTTTGCCATTTGACCAACAAAAAGCGTTAATGTTATTATTTCATATGGACTTAAAAGGAATTTCGTGTTCCAAAGGAAGTGCTTGTCAATCAGGAAGTAGCAAAGGTTCACATGTATTAAGAGCCATTTTAAGTGATGAAGATTTAGAAAAGCCTTCATTGCGTTTCTCGTTCTCAAAATTCAACACAAAAGAAGAAATCGATTATCTCATACAAGTATTGCACGAATACGCAAATTCGTAAGTGAAAATTAAAAGATTTAAAATTGAAAGATTAAAAGGAAAAGGTGTCAGCTTCAATGAAATCTTGGAATTTTTTAAAGAAAACAGTTAAGACAGATAGATTAGAATCGATTTTCAAAGTACTTCTCGATACAAAATTTCTTTAGAAATTTTACTCGAAGTGACGTTTAGTCATTCAATCATTCAATTTTTTAATCTTTGAATCATATTATATAACAAAAGCGAGTTCATACCGAACTCGCTTTTTTCATGTCAGATTAGCAAATCCACCACCAACCTGTAAAACAGGCGCACGATGGCGGATCGAAAATTCCTGAGACGCAGTGATTTGCTGCGGAGCCACCTTTAGAACTACTGATTTTAAAATCAGAAATAACGTTCTTGTTCAGTTTAAGATCTTTCAATAATTTCTTTTTTTTCATACTGTTTAATATTGATTAGTTATAGTAAATTACTGATAATCAATTTATTATGAGAGTATAAATGCGTGAGCGCACCTTTTCGGTACGTGAAATAGGTTTTTGAATGAGTAAACGCGCTTAGTCAATCATTTTAAAGACTATTTTGTATAATTACGGAATGTGTTTAGTGATAATACAAAATAATCTTTAAAATACTATTTTAGTACTATAATTTTTGTAACTTAACTTTTCATTAGTTAATGTTTGACAATTAAAGACAACAAACGTGTTGTTTTAGTTTATTGATAAATTGAGTTTGAATATTTTAATTATTCAAACTGTAAACAGAAAAATAAACTTTCAAACACTACTGAATCAGAATAATACTTCATGAATTTGAAAGTATAATTTTGCGCTAAAATAAGTTTGTAATTACAGAATAGAAAAAGCATGAAATATTTTGAGTATGTGGAAATTTTTGTAGTATAAAAAATTATTATATTCTCAATAAACAAAGGATTTAATGTGAATTACAATAAAAAACACATGAAAAATTAATAAATCCTTAACAATGTGCATTTTTCATTTTTAGTGACACAGAACCGTAAACTTTTTACGGTAAAACAGTAGTTGAAGTCAGCAGTACTTGTATATTTTAGAACTGTTAAATAATATTGCATACAATCAAGTTAGTCCTCCAATTATGCTAACTGACAAGGCGAAGCTATGCTTCGAATCTTCTTAAATCACTTGTTAGTATTAATCAGTACGCATACAACCAATAAACCAACCAACCAAATTATAACATAATGTCCTTTACCCAAAACACGGTTATTAATAATGCTGTGAAAGTAGTCGGTAAGCCATCAATTAAATCATTACAAGATCAAAATTGGTATGTCTTATACACTGCTCCAAGAGCCGAAAAAATAGCAAAACGAGAACTCGAATTCAATAACTATGAAGTTTTTCTTCCCATTACCACAACATTAAGAGTCTGGAAGAATCGTCAAAAGAAAATGATAGACAGCGTAGTTTTTCCAAGTTATATTTTTATTCATACCAATGAAAGATATCTGGCGGAAGCATGTCGGATAAATAAAATTAGCACCTATTTGCATTGCGGTGGAAAACCTAGTAAAGTTGATCCGAAATGTATAGAAGGTATTAAACGAATGTTGGAAATGAATCAAGAAATATCAGTAAGTGAAAATTTTCATGAAGGCGAATTGGTGCGCATCACTAAAGGTCCACTGGCTGGATATGAAGGTGTATTGATTCATCAGAAGTCAAAAACTAAATTCGGCATTCATCTTAAAGAAATTAATCAAACCATATTGGTTGAAATATGTACTAGTGTTTTAGAGAAGAACCTAGCATAAACCGTACCTTAAAATCACGAATAATTTTTTCAATAAGAAATTATTCGAAACTTCCCCCATTCTCATTCCTTAAAAGTATAAAAAATTATAAGATGTAGAGAACAAACCTAAACTTTAGGCGTGTCTTTACTATACTGGTAAATTAACAAAATTTTATTTTCACACTACAAATTTAGGAGTATTCCATACAATTCTATTGTCAGTAATATCTCTTAAAAGGTTGAAAATAATTTTTGCGATAATTCATAAAATCCAGATGTTTCAAATAACAAAACATATATCAATATCATTTATTCATAATTGAAAGAAATGAATCAAAAAGAAATACTACTAGAATCTACGGAATCATATTTGTGCTCAATAATGTCTGAAGTTGCAGACTTAACGATCACTACTAATGATTCATCAACTCCTTTTTTAGAGTTGGGAATTGACTCATTTCGTATCCTGCAAATCATTAAGAAATTGGAAGAAGTATTTGGCACTTTGCCAAAAACGTTACTATTTGAAAATTTTAACATTAGTGATTTAAGCAATCATTTTGTTGAAAATTATGAAGAAATACTAAACGCAAAATTTGCTGATCAGAAATTTATTGGGAAACCTACTATTCAATCGGCTAACACTTCCGTAGAAATTACTCAGGAAGAAACGAAAGTTAGCCAACCAGAAAGTAATTCCGTAAAAATTGCAACGCAACCAGCTGAGGTAACTAACACTACAATTAAACCTGAGCAGAAAGTAAGTAACAACGAACCAAAAAGTAAATCGGTACGAAATCCTATCATTATTTCAGAAAAAGAAGCGATGATTCATCCTGAATTAAAAGATTGGTATCAAACTACTTTCAATCAATATAAAAATGAAAGTTCGGCTTCAAGAGGAACAAGAAACATAGCACCATTACTATTTATTGGAAGTGAAAAGAAAGGATATTTAAATTACAGTAAAAGTAACAATATCATTTTAGTATATGGTTATACAGGACCAGCTTCTTACCTTTCTACGATTGCAGAAGAAATTTCTCAATATTGCGAAGACAGCGGTTTTGAAATCACCATATTATCCGATCATGCTATTGAATCTATTGGAGAAAACCCCTACTACGCAACTCCATTTGGTATTATTTCAAGAATAGAAAATATAAAGAATTTTTCACTTGAAGGCAGTAAAATGCGTCGCTTAAGATATCAAGTTTCAAAATTTGAAAATGCAGGAGAATGCAAAACCGTAGAATATATTAACGGAACTGACAAAGAAACAGATAAAAATATAGCAACATTAATTGACGAATGGTGTGCGCCAAGAACAATGGTTAATCCGCTCATTCATATTGTAAAACAGGAAATATTAGTAGGGAAGTTAAGTACGGAACACAGACTTTTCTTGACGTATTTAGATAATGTACTGCAAAATGCGATTCTAATTTCACCATTGTCATCTGAGATAAACGGATATTTGATGGATTTGGAATTTTATCCAAGTAGCATGCTTTTAGGCGGATTAGAATACGGAATTGTAAAAATGATGGAAATCTTGGCATCCGAAGGTTCTAACATGCTAAGTCTAGGAGGAACGTATGGTTGTAAAATGGAAGAGTCAGAAAATGCAGATCCTGAATTGGACAAGACATTAAACTTTCTAAGAGACAATAAAATATTTAATGACGAAGGCAACTTACAATTCAAAAATAAATTTCGTCCAAGTCATCAAACTATCTTCATCTGTAGACCAAAAGCAATTAGCAATGCCGACAATGTTACAGACATCATCATGATGATTGCAGATCCTTCTAAAATGGAAGTTGAAGCGGAAGAAAAAGGAAGTACATACACAAAGCTTTCCTTAGAAATAGCTGTAACCACAGACAAAAATGAAGAAGTAGCGAAAACAGAAACAGCAATAACTACGAATATTTCAGTAGAAACAAAAGCTGAAAAAATTCACGTACCTACCGAAAACACAGCAGTAATGATTGAGGAAAATGAACGTTCATTAACCTTAGCTGAATTTAATTTCAATCCGCTAAACATTCCAAGTACTAAAGTAGCACACGATTTAAAAACGGATTCGTGGGCACAATTGGAATCGCCTGTAATTGATGCGCATTTAAACTTCTTACACTCACAACTCTACAAAACGGTAAACATCAATGAAAGTTTACAAAGTGTATTTCCGTTTTCCCATATAAGTATAACGTCTTCAGGTCGAAATGCTGAAAAAGCATTCTTCAAATCATGGAATAAAAAAGGAATTGCAGTACAAAATTTACTATTTGCGACGACTATTTATCATGAAATTGAAAATGGTTTTTCGCCTAAAGAAATTCCTCATACTGAAGTATTCAAACTCAATTCAGAAGAACTATTCAAAGGAAACCTACACTGGGAAGCTCTTGAAAAAGAAATAGAAAAAGAACACAAATCCATAAGTTTTGTAGCAATAGAAATATCGAACAATGCCGCTGGCGGAGCTCCTGTATCAATTCAGCATTTAAAAGAAGTGAAAAAACTACTCTCTAAATATTCAATTCCGCTCGTTATGGACGGAACTAGAGTATTGGAAAATGCTAAATTCATCATAGAAAATGAAAAAGAATATGCAGGGAAAACCATTTGGGAAGTTGCTAGAAACATATATTCTTGTGCAGATGCGGTTTGGGCAAGTTTACCAAAAGATTTCTGTATAAACAAAGGAGGAATCATTGCTACAAATGATGAAGCACTTTATAATAAAGTTCAAGATGTCATTGAAGATGAAGGCATTGGACTTGATATTATTGATAAAAAGCTCATCGCAATTTCATTCGAAAACAAAAACATACTAGAAAGACGAATTACCAATAGAATAGAAAATGTAAAACTAATCCATGATGCAGTAAGTAAACATGGAATTCCTATTTTCAAACCTGTAGGAACGCATTGTATACTAATTGATGTAAAACAAATTCCTGAATTCAAATCGTTCGAAAATCCGGTGACATCTTTCAATGCTTGGATGTTTCTTAACACAGGAATCCGTGGAGGCGCGCACAATGCAGGAATGCAGAAAAATAGCGCAATAAACGACGTAGTTCGTTTGGCAATTCATGTTGGTATCGAACAAAAAGAAGCAACTGAAATAGCTAATAAACTAATTCAGTTATTTAAAAACATGGAAAATATTCCTGAATTGCTATTACAAGGCAATACGGAAGCATATGGAACCATTAACGCAACGTACACATTAAAACAATATCACAATGTGTCAAAAAATATTGTTCCGATTCCAGATCAAAACACAACGGCTGTAGCTGAACATGTAAATGTCACAACTACAACTAATAATAGTACAGCAAAAGAAGCGACTCAAAAACAAGCGACTTCAACCGATAGGAAATATCAAATAGAAGACATTGCTATTGTGGGAATGTCTGGAAGATATCCGAAAGCAAAAAATTTAGATGAATTATGGGACAATCTTATACAAGGAAAAGATTGTGTAGAAACCATTCCAGAAGAGCGTTTAAAACAGCGAAAAACAACTAAATTCTCTAAAAAATATCGTGGAGGTTTTCTTTCAGATGTAGACAAATTTGATTCTATGTTCTTCAATATTTCGCCAGCAGTTGCCGAAATGTTTGATCCGCAAGAAAGACTCTTACTAGAAACTGCTTGGGAATCTATTGAAGATGCAGGATATTATCCAGAAATACTAACTCCAGAAAACACACCCAAAAATATTGGTGTATTTGTTGGCGCAGTATGGACGATGTACCAAATGATTGGCGCAGAAGAAAAGTTAGTTGGCAAGGATGTAAATCCAAATTCATTTTTATGGAGCGTTGCCAACCGAATTTCATACTGTCTCAACTTATCAGGGCCAAGTTTATCTGTAGATACAGCGTGTTCTTCAAGTATGACAGCGTTGTATTTAGCGTGTGAAGCTATCTATAACGGAGAATGTTCAGGTGCAATTGTTGGTGGAGTCAACTTAGACTTACACGCAAGTAAATTTGATATAAATTCCTTTGGAGGCGCGCTTTCGCCAGATGGTGTATGTCGTACGTTTGGAAAAGGAGCCAACGGATATGTTGCTGGTGAAGGTGTAGGAACTATTTTCATAAAACCACTAAAACAAGCAATAGAAGATGGCGATCATATTCATGGAGTCATCAAAAGTGTAGCTGTCAATCATGGCGGACGCACAAGTGGATACATGGTGCCAGATCCAAAAGCACAAGGAAATCTAATAGGAACTGCATTAGAAAAAGGAAAAGTTGACGCTAGAACTGTAGGATATATTGAAGCGCACGGAACAGGTACAGAATTAGGAGATCCTATTGAAATAGCTGGATTACAAAATGCTTTCAAGAAATATTCTGTAGAAAATCAAACCTGTGCAGTAGGTTCTGTAAAGACAAATATAGGACACTTAGAAGCTGCCGCAGGTGTTGTAGGTATTCACAAGGTGCTATTGCAGATGAGACATAAAAAGCTCGTACCTTCATTACACTCTGCGGAATTAAATGAATTTATCGATTTCACAAACTCTCCATTTTATGTAGAGCAAGAATTTAAAGATTGGAAACCTAAAACAATTGATGGTGTCCAATTTCCGTTAAGAGCAGGAATTAGTTCATTTGGAGCAGGTGGCGCAAATGCACACGTAATCATAGAATCGTATGAAAATGAAAATAAAAATGTAGCTGTAGAAGAAGCACCAACCTATCAAATATTTCCGTTATCTGCGTTGAAAAAAGACAGATTGATTGAAACTGCTACTAGATTACTTAAATTTTTAGAACACGATGTATCTTTAAAAGAATCATCACAAGTACACATAAACGACATTGGTCACACACTTCGTGTCGGTAGAAAATCTTTTGAACACAGATTAGTAATAATAGCTGCAACAAAACAAGAATTAATTGAAAAACTTGGGTTATTTATTGAGGATAAAAACGATGCGAATACGCTAAAAGGCGTTGTTGAAAAAGTTGGAAACATTGCAAGGCTTTTAAGCAAAAGCGAAAAAAAATCTTTTGTGGAATTGATCGCTAAAAGCGGAAATCTTCAAAAATTAGGTCAGTTATGGATTGAAGGAATTGTCAACGACTGGCAAGATTTAAATTCAGCGAAAGCAGGAAAAAGAGTTTCCTTGCCAACCTATCCATTCGCTGACAAACGCCATTGGGTAGAAACCAGCGAAAACGGAACTGTATTAGCCGCTTCCACAATAGATCATCCATTAATTGATGCAAACGAATCTACCTTTGAACGCCAAATTTTCAAAAAAACGTTCAATGATACAGAATTCTTTATATACGATCACTTAGTTTCAGACATTCCAACCTTACCTGGAGTTGCGTATCTTGACTTTGCTAGAAAAGCGGGTGAATTAGCTGCTGGAAGAAAAGTAAAAGCCATTAAAAATATTGTTTGGTTAAATCCAATTACGGTTACAGATTCAAAACCAGTAGACATTTGGATTGAGTTGATTCCGCAAGCTGTAGAAGTAAAATTTGAAATCTTTGGAAAAAATGTAGAAGGCGTAAAACAATTGCATTCGCAAGGTAGAATAGCGTATGTTACAGATGAAACTGAGGAAGTAATACCTGAATATATTGACATCAAAGCAATTCAGGCGCGTTGTACAAAAGTAGGTGACGGAAAAGATGCGTATCCTATATTTGGCAAATTAGGCTTAGGTTTAGGACCAAGTTTTCAAGTGCTTCAAGAAGTGTTTAAAAATGACGATGAAATGTTTGGAATCATGAAAGTTCCAGATGTTTGTTTAGACGATTTTCAAGATTTCATATTACATCCTTCATTATTAGATGGCGCTGGACAAACAGTAATGGCGTCTCACTTATTAGCTGCTACGGATGATTCTGGCGGAATGGTTGTTCCATATTCATTTGGAGAAGTAGTGATACTTCATCCGTTAACAACAAACTGTTACAGTTACATTCAAAAAGTAGATGATCCAAAATCAAAACTATCCAAAGCAAATCTTATAATTACAGATGAAGACGGAAAAATTTTAGTCAAAATAAACGAGTCTATTGGAATCCCGCTAACGGACATTCACGAAAAGCCTGCGGGCAGTCCAGAAGCAGGAATTACAGCTGAAGTTGATGAATTTGAAGACCTTTATTATACCAATCTTTGGGAAGAATCTCAGGTTACAATACCTCAAGCAGAAGCTAACACTCAACATAGTATCTTACTTTTTGATACTGACGAAAAACTATACAATGCATACCAAAAAGATTCAGGAAAAAATATAATTCTCATACAAGCTGGAAAAGCTTTTAAAGCTTCTGGAGAGAACAAATACACAATAAATCCTGAGAATAAAGACGATTACATTCAGCTTTTAGAAGCAATCCATAAACAAGGAAATACGTTTGGTAAAATCTGTTATGCTTGGTCTAAATCTCCTTTTCAGGAAGAAGAAGCTTTCTTAAATGAATCGTTAGACACAGGAATTTATTCGTTCCTCTACGTATGTCAGTCACTCATCCATCTAAAATCTGATACAAAATTTCAAGTAGTATATTTATTCAACGGAATTGAAAACGAATATCAGCCTCACAATGAAGCGGTTAGTGGTTTCATAAAAAGTTTACACTTAGAGCAATCTAACATTATGTGTAAAACGGTAGAAATTCAAAACAATGATACTCCAACTGATATTGTAAAAATGTTCGTGTCAGAATTACATACAGACACTATTGAAGATTTAGCGGTTCGGTACCAAAAAGAACAACGTTTTGTTAGAAAACTAAAAAACATACAAAATTGGAATGATGAAAAATCGGCAATCTCACAACAAGCACTCAAAGAAAAGGGAGTTTATCTTATTACTGGAGGAGTTGGAGGTTTAGGATTCATCTTTGCAGAATACTTAGCAAAAGAATGCAAAGCAAGATTAATATTAACCGGTAGATCAAAACTATCTGAAGAGAAATCAATCCAAATAAATGAACTAGAAGCCTTAGGAGCGGAAGTTCTATACCTGCCAACAGATGTTTCAAAACTTGAAGAAGTAACGAAACTAGTAACCGAAGGCAAGAAAAAATTCGGAACCATTGATGGGATTATTCACAGTGCTGGTGTCTTACGAGATTCCAATGTGAGGAGTAAAACCAGAGAAGAAATGAGTGCGGTTTTTGCACCAAAAATATATGGAGCTTTCTACTTAGATGAATTAACCAAAAATGACAAACTCGACTTTTTCGTTACATTCTCTTCCATGGCAGCCGTTGGTGGAAACATGGGACAAAGTGATTATTCCTATGCAAACCATTTTATGGATACGTACATGAAAAGACGTACTGCGCTTGAAGCAAAAGGAGAAAGATCAGGGAAATCGTTAAGTTTAAACTGGTCAATTTGGGCAAGTGGAGGAATGAAGCTTGATACGCAAATGGAAGCATTCTTCAAAAACAGTTTAGGAATCCGTCCATTAAGTACTGCTGTAGGAATTGGCACATTCACAAAAGGATTACTTTCAGAACAAACACAAATTGTAGTTGTGGAAGGTATGCAAGAACGAATGGAAATTGCATGGGGAATTCGTAAAAAAGCAGTTGAAGCAGTAGAAGCAACAGCTACGAATGACGCTGCCGATTCTTCTTCAAGTGGTGGAGACAATGAAGAAGTTAGCAAATTGATTCAAAAAGAATTGATCAAAATTGCAATGGACTTTTTAAAGTTAGAAGAAGACGATGTCTCGATAGATAAAATATTACTAGACATTGGATTCGATTCTATCGGATTGGCAACCTATGCAAATGCATTGAATGATAAATACGGTTTAACCGATATTACACCAGTATTATTCTTTGAATATCCTTCTATTAGAGAGATTACAAAATACCTTGCTACGGAACACAATGAAGCTGTAACTAAAACCTATAATTTAGCTGGTGGCGGAACCACTAAGTCAGCGGAACCAACGGCAAAAGTAACAACAGAAACGAAAGCTACACCTGAAGCTGCTCCAACATTTACAGGAATAAACAAAGGATGGAATGCTGGTCAAGCTACTCAAAACACAAACAATCAACCTGCTCAAAGTGGAGGTTTATCAGTTGCATCTCGTTTTATAGACTGTCCAATAGCAATCGTAGGAATTGGCGGCGTAATGCCAAAATCACGCGATATGGTTGAATATTGGGAAAATCTGAAAAATGGCGAAAATATGATTTCGGTCATTCCGCGCGATAGATGGATTTGGGAAGATTATGACGGAGATCCAATCACGGAAGTAAACAAAACAAACTCAAAATGGGGAGGTTTTATTGATGATGCAGACAAATTTGATCCACTATTTTTCGGAATCTCACCACGTGAAGCAGAAATGATGGATCCACAACAAAGAGTCTTTCTAGAAACAGTTTGGAGTACCATTGAAGATTCTGGATATAAAATTTCTGATCTTTCAGGTACAAAAACTGGATTATTTGTTGGTGTTGCTGTACATGATTATGCAGATTTAATGAATACACTACAAGTTGAACTTGACGGATATACAGCATCTGGTAACTCACATTGTATGTTGGTAAATAGAATTTCATTCTTACTAAACTTACGTGGACCAAGTGCGCCAATTGATACAGCATGTTCAAGTTCTTTAATTGCAATTCATCGCGCTGTTGAATCTATTCACACAGGAAGTAGCGACATGGCAATTGTTGGTGGCGTACAATTAATGATGACGCCAGCCGCACATATTTCATTCGGAATGGCAGGAATGTTAAGTACCGATGGTAAATGTAAAACGTTTGACGAAAGCGCAAGCGGATACGTTAGAGGTGAAGGTTCAGGAGCAGTTTTCCTTAAAACGTTGGCACAAGCGGAAGAAGACAATGATCAAATTTATGCAGTTATAAAATCTACTGCTGAAAATCATGGAGGTAGAGCTGCAATGCTAACAGCACCAAATCCAAATGCACAAGCTGAACTTATTGTAGAAGCGTATGAAAAAGCAGAAATTGATCCAGCTACGGTAGGATATATTGAATGTCACGGAACTGGAACCAGTTTAGGAGATCCAATAGAAGTGAGAGCCTTGGCTAAATCATTTAAAGAATTATATCAAAAACATAACAAAACTATTCCTAGCACACCGCATATTGGGTTAAGTTCTGTAAAAACAAATATTGGTCACTTAGAAACTGCCGCAGGTATTTCAAGTTTCTTAAAAGCAGTACTTGCCATGAAGCATAAACAAATTCCTGCTTCATTACACTTTGAAAACTTAAATCCTCATATAAATTTTGCCGGAACTCCATTTTATGTGGTTGACAAAACTACCGACTGGAAACGAATAACTGGAGCCGACGGAAAAGAATTTCCGCGTAGAGCTGGGATTAGCTCTTTCGGATTTGGTGGAGCCAATGCACACGTGGTTATTGAAGAATATATTCCTTCCAAAAAGGAAGAAAAAATTGAATTTCAAAAACCATTCATGTTTACGCTTTCGGCTAAAAATACTGAGAGACTTAAAGTATATGCAGAATCTATTTTAAGACATGTGGATAACTATGAAGTAGACCTTCTAAATTTAACATACACATTACAAATAGGAAGAGATGCAATGACGCAGCGACTCGGATTTGCTGTAAACTCACTTTCTGAGCTAAAGCAATTGCTTAGTGATTACATTGCAGGAAACGACATTGAAAACATTTATCAAGGAAAAATTAAAAGTAAAAAAGAGAAAGCGGAGTTAGAAAGTTTACACGGTTCACACGAAACTTCCATAGATGCATGGATTGTGAATTACAGCTATGAAGAAATGCTGAAAGCTTGGGTTGAAGGTTTTGATTTTGATTGGAATCGTATTTATGGAGAAGCGAAACCAAAAAGAATAAACATTCCAACATATCCATTTGCCAAAGAGCGTTACTGGTTTGAATTTGATCCTAATGCTTCAAGAGGTAAAACAACTGCAGTAATTCATCCATTATTACATACAAACACTTCAGTTTTAAAACAACAAGCATATACTTCATCGTTCAATGAAAATGAATTTTTCCTTACGGATGATAAAGTGTCTGGAAAGAAAAAACTAGCTGCGGGCGCGTTTTTAGAAATGGCAAATGTAGCTGTAACACATGCTGCTTTTTCCAAACTAGAATTTACCGCGTTGGAGTTTAAAAACATGAATTGGTCTAGTCCATTTTTAGCGAACAAAGACACTTCCATTTCTTTGGCATTATATGAAGAAGATGAAAACAATATACTGTTTGAAGCTTTCAGTTCTGAAGAAGGAGAAGAAGTTGTCCATTTTGATGGAAAAGCTATACTTGACGCACAAACTAAATTACAGCAAATAGATATTGAATTACTCAAAAATCAATTAAATACTGGAAAGACAAACTATGAAGAACTATTCAAAACGTTTATTGAAAATGGGTTGAATGGTTATAGTTATCCAGAAATAAAATTTGCATCAAAAGGACACAAACAGTTTTTAATGCAGTTGGTATTGCCTACTGAATTACAAAACGACACCACCGATTATATTTTAAATCCAGCAATAATTGAAGTTGCTTTGCACGCTTCGGGTCTTATGATTCATGCGGATCATTACAAAGACAAATCGCCATTACCAGCGAAACTGGAGAGACTAAAAATAGTAGCTCCATGCGAGAACGAAATGTACATTTGGGTTCGTCATTCAAGAAGTAACAGTGAAGATGAAAATCATATCGAATTAGACATTGATCTCATCAACGCTAAAGGAGAAATTTGTATCTCATTAAAATCAATAACGTTTGTTGAGGAAAATAATGGAACAACTAACAAATTTGAATCTCATGAATTGGAGCAGTATTTAGAATCTTTTTACGATCTAATTCCCAACGGTTCACCAGGTAAATCATCAGAAAGTATAAATGATGAATTTCAAAGACTATTAGGCGAAGATTTTAGTCATCGCAACTAATAGGATGTTACATAATGTATCAAACCCAAATAAAAAATTCAAAATATAATATGCTAAAAATGGAGTTTAAAATGATAAAATCATTTATCCTTATTCTAATCTGTTTCACTCTTTGTGGACAACTAGTTGCTCAAACACCAACTGAGCCTGTAAAAACGAAGGATTCAATTCCTAAAAATGAACCTATTGGAGTTGATATGTTAAACATTGACATGTTAGGTACTGATAGTGAGCAGACTTCAGATACAGTAAATACTGAAGATCAAACTGAATCCAAAAAATCCTTTTGGAAAGAATATATCTTCAGTCCGATGCGATTAGGTATTGGGTATGAATTCACGTATGATTTTACCGATCCTACAGAAGTTATAAAAAATAGGGTTGCTTTTCGTTTAGAATATTCAAAATTTTTATTCAATAACTTATTTGTTCAGTTAGATACAAAAGTATTCGCTTTTCTGGGAGGAGATAGTAGAAGCCGAAATTTAAACTACTTTTCTAATGATGAAGCCAATGAAACTAAACTTGCTTTTGGTTCCATAACTCGGAATGCTTTCGTGCAATACAGCTTCAAGCAAAGTAGTATAAAAGTAGGAATTCAAACACTAGCTTGGGGAGAATCGGATTTTGCGGCTGTTACTGACGAAATAAATCCGTTTGATTTTCGCGATCCTTTAAACTTGAATATTGACGAGTTGCGACTTGGACAGTTTATGGTTGCTGTAAATCTCTATTCAACTATTGGGAATTGGAGCGCATTTTTTGTGCCAGATGCCAGGTTCAATGAGCTTCCGAAAGAAGGTACACGATTTTATGTAGATCCTTATGAAGGATTAAACGTTACAGTTGAAGAAGAAGATCAAGGTGGAAATGATTTTGAATACGGATTGCGTTGGAAAAAGACGTTTGGAAAAAGTGATGTAAGCGTCATAATTACGAATCTAATCGATAATAACTTAGCACAACGACAAGTAAATTCCGACTTAATTCTATCAAGTAAAACACGCTATACTACCATAGGTTCAACTTTCAATTATGCGGTTGGGAATCTTCTAATAAAAGGAGAAGCTGCCATAAAGTTTCCTAGAACATATACTACCACCGACCTTCAATTAATAGAACGCAATGCTTTTGATGCAACACTAGGTTTTGAATATGCTCCAAATAGTACCACGACATTTGGTTTAGAATTGGTAAACAATCATGTAATCAATTGGACTGATGAAATTGCAGGCATTGCTAAAAATGATTACACAGCTTTTGTGATCGTCACCAAAACACTGATAAAAAATAACCTATCATTAAACTATATATCCATGTTTAATGGTCCAAATACTACTTTTTTCAACTTGCTTTCGGGAGCTTATAAACTAAACGACAACATGACGGTATCACTGGATGCAATTATCCCTATTGCAAGAAAAGAAGAAAGTGCTTTTTACCAATACCGAGATCAACAACACTTAGCTTTTAAATTGCTAGTACAGTTTTAAGAAAAGGATCAAATCAAACTCAAAAATAACAACCAAATACTCATAACTCACAGCAAGCTTTTTTGCTGGTGACCAAATTCATTAAATACTACGCATATGCAAACATTAGATAATGAAATAGCAGAAAAAATTCTATCAAAAAAAATAGAAAAGGCAGAAGCCATGCGAATCTTTGATGGTTTATCTGAAAGTGACAAACTAGAACTCATCTCAAAGATTAAGTCTAAATTAATGGATACTTCAGGCGGAGCTACTTCGTCAAAAAGACTCAAGCCTTTAGATCAAAGAGATTTAGAAGATTCACACAGATCATTTATCGAAAAGCTTACGGAATCGTATGAGAAGTTTGTATATAAATCGAAACAAAACATTCCAAAAAACCATTACCATTTTGTAGATCAAAGAAGAAACTTTCATCTCATTAAAGAACTAAAACAAATGCACTTTCAAGTTACGTATGAGAAAGCAGATGGTGCATACATTCATGATATTGATGGAAATAAATATATTGATATCTCAGGAGATATGGGCGTAAATATATTTGGACATAAACCAACTTTTATGGTTGATGCTGTAAAAGCGGCACTTGACAGAGGTATTCCATTAACAGGATATTCTGAAACAATTCATAATGTAACAAAACTTATTAGTGAGCTCACAGGTCATGATCGTGTACTATTTACACAATCGGGAACAGAAGCAGTAGTAGTTGCTACCAGAATGGCGAGAGCTGCAACGAACCGAAAGAAAATAGTACTTTTTGATGGAGCGTATCACGGATTATCTGATGTAGTGATGGTCATGAGAGGTATGCAAGGAGAAAGTTTAGCCGCCGGACCTGGAATGCTTCAAGAATTTGCAGATCAAATCATCGTATTAAAATATGGAGACAAAGAATCGCTGGATATTATTGAGGCGCAAGCCGATGAAATTGCTGGTGTTTTAGTAGAACCAGTACAATCAAGACACATATACAACAAGCCTGTCAAGTTTTTGAATGAATTGCGAAACCTTACTATAGAAAAGGACATTCCGCTAATTTTTGACGAAATGATTACAGGTTTCAGAGTAACTCCTAAAGGTGCGCAAGGCGTTTTTAACATTACACCAGACATATCTACTTACGGAAAAATTCCTGGAGGTGGTTTGCCAACTGGTTTAGTTGCAGGTTCAAAAAAATACATGGATTTAATTGATGGCGGAACTTGGGAATTTGAAGACGATTCTATGCCGAAATCAAAAAGAGTAGGAATGGGAGGAACACATTCACAAAATCCACTGAAAATAGCAGCTTCTTATGCGACAATGAGCGAGATAAAGCGAAGAATGGAAGTTAGCAAAAATTGCAATTATTTTTCTAATGATTGTGAATGTCTTTATTGTAAGCTAAATATCAAAACCATGCGAATGGTTGAAGAGCTCAATCAGTTTTTTATAGAAAACAATTTGCCAATTACCATTGACATTTTTGGTTCGCTATTCCGCTTCCGATTTGTAGATAGTTATTGGGGAATCACAGAAGCGCTCATGTTTCTTTTAATGAGAATGAATGGTGTTGAAACCAATATTCAAGGAAACTGCTTCTTAACAACAGCGCACAATCAAGAAGACATACGGAATATTATTGATGCTGTTAAGAAAAGTTTAAAAACTTTAATCAAAGAAAACTTCTTTTACGAAGCAAAAATAGAACCTCAAATAGAAAGTGTTCCCGTTGCAATGCCAAAGCCAGTAGTTAAAACTGCGCCTAAAAATGAAGTCAACATTGGGAATTCGCAACTACAACAATTAAAAGATCTCCTATTAAGAGATTTGAAAAAAATAAGTCAATAAAAATTTATAACTCCAAGAAAAGTGGTAGAATCAAACGTACTAACGCAGGTAAAAAATATAGTTTCAAAAACGCTGAAAATTTCTTTGGAAAAATTAGATGTAGATGCTGATTTCGACAATTTCGGTATCGATTCTATCATTGCAATGGAATTGATGTCAAATTTGTCAAAGGAAATGGACATTTCCGTTACGCCGGCACAATTCACCGAAGTAAACACCATCAAAGAACTCGCTGATATTATTGAGCAAACAAAAGCTGCCAATAGTGACACTGTTGTTGAAGTTGAGGCTGTCAAAATTGAGGAAGTAAAAGAAGCTCCGCAACGACAAATTGAAACTGAAGTGAAGCAAGCTACAAAGCAACGCCAACAAGTGCCAGTTCGCAGAAGTAGCTCGAATAGAAGTAACGATTCTAGTGGAGTAAACGAAAGTGTTCTAGATAAAATTCGTCAAGAATTCTCTATAGATTTAAGTTATCGAAAATTTAATTCTATCGAAGATATTGCCGATACATTAGTTTCTAGTCATTTGGACGAGTTACTCCAACATTACAATATAGTAGGAGAAGAAACTCAGGAAGAAGATACATTCGTAGAAAACAATAGCAGTCATTCAACTGATTATGATACAGTAACTTACGTGGGATCAGGCGATATTGCAATTGTAGGAATCAGTTGTAACTTTCCAGATGCTCCAAATGCAGGTGCGTATTGGAATAATTTAATGGAACAGAAAAACAGCATGCGCGAAATACCAGCAACGAGATGGAACTGGAAAGAGCATTATGCTGAGGTTGCTACGGAAGGGAAAACAAACTCAAAATGGGCAGCATTAATTGAAAACCCTGATTGTTTTGATGCTAAATTTTTCGGAGTTGAAGCCGAAGAAGCCAAACTAATGGATCCGCAGGAACGTTTACTATTACAAGAAGTATACAAATCTTTTCAGGATGCAGGAATCAATCCAAAAGAATTAGCAGGAACAAATACTGGAGTATATGCGAGTTACGAATATTCAGAATATGAGCATTATTTACGAAACAATGTAGATCGTTTAGAACTTGGTGCCAACAAACCAGTCTTTTCATCTTCTAGTCCAACCTATTATTTGGCAAACAGACTTTCGTTTTTGTATGATTTTAATGGACCAAGCGAATCGTTTAATGTGAATTGTGCAGGTTCTGCTGTTGCTATTAACAGAGCATATCATTCTTTATTAGACGGAGAAAATGATGTTGCTGTTGTTGGAGGCGTTTCTTTAAATTTATTTGCAGACGATTATATCGCACTTTCCAAATATGAAATGTTATCGCCAAACGGAACTTGTGCTGTTTTTGACGACAATGCAAACGGTTTTACGCGTGGTGAAGGTGCAGCTTCTGTGGTTTTAAAAAGAGTATCGGATGCCGAAAGAGACAATAATAAAATTTATGGTGTCATTAAAAATAGTAATCAAAATAACAGAGGGAAAGCTAGATTTATGCAAGAAATTGACATAGAATCCATTGCCAATGTTATAAGCGATTGTTACAAAGATGCTGCTATTGATCCAAAAACGGTGAACTATATAGAAGTTGATGGATATGCTACAAAATGGGCAGATTCATTTGAATTTGAAGGTGTCAAAAAAGCTTTTGATAAAGTTGATTCAAAAGAAAAAAGTTGTGCTTTAGGAAGTTTAAAAGGAAATATTGGAAATCTTGAATCGGTAAACGGTTTGGCAAGTCTTATAAAACTTTCGCTGTCAATGTATAATAAAAAGTTTCCAGCTACCATTACAAAAAACAAAACAAATGCTTTTATAGATATTGACAATAAAAATCATCCATTATACATTGCAGATGCTGTAATTCCTTTTGATTCCATTCGAAAAGATGAACATTCTTTAATTAGAGCAGGAATCAATTCTTTTGCGGATACAGGTGTAAATGTTCATATTTTAGTAGAAGAATACGATACGAATAACGCTGATGCTGAAGTAGAAACTTCAACAGAACCACAACTTTTTATATTATCAGCAAAAGATACAGACAGACTTATTGAAACTGTCAACAATTACATAGCGCATTTTTCAGATGCTGACGAAAAATCGTTTACCAACACCATTTACACATTGCAACTAGGACGCGAAGCAATGGATGAGCGATTGGCAATTACAACGTCTTCTTTTCAAGATGTATTGAAAAAATTAAACTCAGTAAAAAACAGTCTCAGTCAAGGAAAAGTTGCATTAGAAAAAGATGGAATTTTCTACAGATCAGCAAAGCAAACTGATGAAAGTCCACTAAAAGGAATTTTCAATGACGACATGGCAAAAATGTTGATTCAGGATACAAAACAAGCAGATCGCTTACAAAAACTCGCAAGATTATGGATTGTAGGTTTAGACGTTCCTTGGAAATTACTTTGGGAACATAAAACGGCGCGTCCAACATCTTTACCATTATATCCATTTTATAATAACAGACATTGGGCAGAACTATCAGGCAATGATAATTCAACTCCAAAACCAGTATTAAACGGAAAGCAAAAAGAACCTAAAGTAGTTGCTAAAGTTGAAACAATGAAAAAGGCAGTACAGCCAGAATGGTTTATTTACATGGCTGAAGGTGCAAAAGAGGATGAAAATTCATTTAGTTCTGTTGAAAAAATGGAATTGTTTTTACAACAAGAAATTGCATCTATACTAAAGATTTCTGCAAAAGATGTAGATAAAAATTTAGATTTTATGGAACTAGGATTAAATTCTATTGACATAGGAACTTTTGTATCCAACACCATGAATTTGCTTCATGTGACATTATCTCCAGCGATTATATTTAATAATACAGAGATTAATAGTCTTGCTCGTTATTTAAGCGAAACATATGCTGAAAAAGTTGCTAATTTATCAGTAACTAAAGATGCGCATAAAGCAAAAAGTGCACAGATTGCAAATGCTGGCGCAATACATGATGAATTACCGATTGCGGAAAGAGTGCTTATTCCACTACAAACAACAGGAAAGCAAACACCTATTTTTGCAGTTTCTCAAGGCGGTAATGGAACAACCCTAGCTTTTCAACATTTAGTGCATGCATTTGGCAACGATCAGCCTTTTTATGGACTTGAATTTGCGATGGAAGCTAACCAATCTGACGCAATCACAATTAAAAATATTGCAGAAACTAATATAGAGGCAATTAAGAAAGTACAACCAAAAGGTCCATACCGTTTATTAGGCTATTCAAATGGAGGAATGATTGCTTTTGAAATGACTAAAATTTTATTAGAGAAAGGTGAAAAAATTGAATTATTAGGTTTTTTAGATTGTTTGTCTCCTTTGCAACCTGTAATTGATATGGTTGATGAAATTATTGGTGCGTTTAAAGAGAAATTTATATCACCATCAGGAGAAAAAATTCATTTAGATGCGGACAAAATGAAAAGTATGTCAGGAAAAGATCGCATTAGTTATCTGCATGAAGCTATTACAAAAAATGGTTTTTCGATTCCTAAAAAGCAATTTGAAGATACATATGAAATTCTTATTACTATGGATACTGCTTGTAGAGCATACAAACCTTCTAAAATATCAGAAAAGGTAAATAACATATTGTTTCGTGCAACCAAAGGTTACATGGAAGGTTATAAAAAATTAGTACAGGATTATGGTTGGAATAAATTATTCTCCAATAAAATACAAATCAGTCACATTGATGCAAACCATTTTTCAATAACGGACAAAGAGCCAAGTATAGAAATTGCTAAAAAGATCAATGCTTTATTAAAGAAATCTCAAAAAACAAATTTATAAATGATAGACTGTTCTAAATTACTTAACAATTCGAGAATCATATATGAAAGCAGTTGTAGTTACTAAATATGGTCCGCCGGAAGTTCTTCAAATGAAAGAAGTTGAAAAACCCACACCAAAAGACAACGAGGTACTCATAAAAATATGTGCAACCACAGCGCATTTCGGAGATACACGAATTAGAAGGTCAGTTCCGTTTTTGGTAATAAGATTAATATTCGGCTTTTTTAAACCCAAAAAAAACTTGATTCTTGGTGTAGAAGTTTCAGGAGTTATTGAAGCAATTGGAAAAAATGTAACATTATTTAAAGAAGGAGATAAAGTATTTGGCTTAACTGGTTATAGATTAGGAGCGTATGCGGAATACTGTTGTTTACCAGAAAAAGTAAAAGATGGAACTCAAGAGAATAAAGGAGTAATTATCAAATTACCTAGTAATTTATCTCTTAAAGAAGCTCCGGCTGTACCATCTGGTGCACTTACAGTCATAAAAAATCTGCAAAAAGCAAAAATAAAAAATGGTCACGAAATATTAATAAATGGTGCATCTGGAAGTTTAGGAACCTATGCTATACAACTCGCAAAACACTACGGAGCCACAGTTACGGCGGTTTGTAGCGAAAAAAACTTTGAATTAGTAAAATCTTTAGGAGCAGATAAAGTACTTGACTATACAAAAGAAGAATTTACAAACAGACCTGAAAGATACGATATTGTATATGACGCCGTAATGAAGTCGACCCGAGGAAAATGTAAAAAAATCCTAAAGAAAAACGGAACTTTTTTAAATAATTATTGGCTTTCTAGTATAAAAGAGGCAGATGTATCAATTATGATCGGTTTTATTGAGAATAATACAATCAAACCTATCATTGACAGAACGTATCCACTTAGTGAAATTGTAGAAGCACACAGGTATGTTGATACCGAACGTAAAAGAGGAAACGTTATCATAACAATTCAAGATTAATACAAAAATAATTCAACTCAATTCATTAAAAATTAAATCATAACTCAACTAACTTAAATAAATCACTAAAACTTATTTTATGAAGAATATACTTAATCCCATCTCGCGCTTTATTGGTAAAGTCCCAGAAAAGGTTCTAAAAAGAAAATTCCTTTATCTATCTCTTTTTATTGCAGCTACGGCGTTTCTAGTGTATGGTCTAGGCAATTTGAAAATGGATATGACCATCGAAGGATGGATTAGAGACGACGATCCTACAAAGATTGCGTTTAATAAGTATCATGCTCAGTTTGGAAGTGAAGATGGTGTATACATTGTATATAAACCAAAAGACGGAGATGTGTTTTCTGAAAAATCTTTACAAATAGTTAAAGGTATTCAGGACGATCTTCTTAACTATAGAGAAAGTTTAAAAGAAGGTGAAGAGTCGGCATTAGATCACATTGTAAAAGTAACTACGTTAGTGAATGCAAGAGTTTTAACGGTTGAAGACGACTTTTTGTTTGCGAGTCCTTTAGTAGGAGAAACAATACCAAAGAGTAAAGAGGAACTTGAAAAAATCAGGGAAATTGCCAAAAGTGAGAAACAATTTCCATTGCAGTATTTTTCAAAAGATATGACACACGGAGGAATTCATATTGAAACTGATTTTGGAGCGATTCTTATAGATGATAAAGAGGAGAAAGTAGGAGATTTAGTAATGGATACCGATTTGACTATGGAAGTAGTTGAGGCTACAGATGCTCCAATTCGTTTTAAACCCACCGATCAAGGAGATTACATAAAATTAAATGATGCTTTAAAGGAAATTCTTAGCAAGCCCGAATATGCCGATCATATGGAGTTTTATCCAGTAGGAAATACTCCTGCGGCAGAATATGACTTACTTATGGTTGAAGAAATGGGGAATCTATATTTGGCGGCAGTATTAATTATAATACTACTACTTTGGTATTTCTTCCGAAAATTTTCAGCGGTTTCATGGTCGTTAGTCATTGTTATATTGAGTACTATATGGACACTTGGAATCTCTGCTTTACTAGGATTCACCATTACTGGGTTCTTAATACTAACCATCTTACTTATTTTGACAGTTGGTGTAGCCGATTCGGTGCATATAATGTCAGGATACTCATTTTTGCGTACCAAAAAGGTCGAACATAAAACTGCGTTACAGAAAATTTATAGTAGTACAGGAACAGCTTTACTTTTAACGGCTACAACAAACATAGTAGGTATTCTTGCGCTAAATATAACTCCAGTAGTTCCAATCCAAACGTTTGCGATGATGTCTACTATGGGTATTTTTCTAGCCTTTTTCTTCACAATTTTTTTACTGCCTATACTGATAGATTTATGGAGCCCGTGGAGTAATCCAGAGAAGGCAAAAGTAACAATATTCACTAAAATTGGTGGTCTTTTCCCAAATGTTGCTAATAGAATGCAGAAAATACTTGTAAAGGTAGTACCATTTGTAGAGAAAAAACCTATTCATATATTGGTTGTGTTTACAAGTATTATTCTGATATGTATTTATGGAGCTACACAAGTAAAAGTCGATTCCAATATGCTTGATCAATATCCAGAAGATTCCCCATTCAGACAGAGTGTGGAAATTGCTGATGAACACATGATGGGAGCTTTCAGTATGGTAGTATTCCTTGATTTAGGTAAAGAAAATGCTTTTAAAGATCCAAAAGTCTTAAAGTCTCTAGATAACTTACAACGTGAATTTGAAAAAAAATACAGTAAGTATGTGGTAATGACTTCTTCAATTGCAGATGTTGCAAAAGATGCTTACAAAAAATTAAATGAAGGAAGAGAAGATAAATTTATTATTCCCGAAGATCCACAAGTACTTTCACAAACACTTTTCATGTTTAATAACGCCAATCCTGATGATAGAAAAAGACTCGTAGGAGATAATTTTCAAGCGGCAAATATTAAAATATCACTTCATAATTACGGGTCTTACGAATATAGTAAGGTTTTCAAAGACATGCAGAAAGATATTTCTGGCATGGTTAGTGAATTAAAGAAAGACTATACGGAAGCTACCGTTTCTATAACTGGTATTTTTGCACTTGCTATGCAAACAGCTGATTATCTTACAACAAACGAAGCGAAAAGTTTTGGGATTGCTCTTATAGCTATTTCTATCATACTTCTTTTGGTTTTTGGCTCCGTAAAAGTAGGAGCGGCAGCAATGTTCCCAAACTTACTTCCGGCTATTATGACATTCGGATTACTAGGTTGGCTTGGAGTATCACTAGATTTCTATACAATGATGCTAGCTCCTATAATAATTGGTATATCTGTTGATGATACTGTAACATTTCTTACTCAGTATCGTAATGAAGTTGTAAAAGATGGAAATATAAAAAGAGCACTGCGTGAAACAATGAAGGAAGCAGGTCAGGCATTAATGTTTACATCACTAGTTTTAGGACTTGGTTTTGGAATAATGTCTATAGCAGCTGCAACAGGAACTTCAAATATGGGGAAATTTGGATTCCTTGCTATTATGGTAGGTTTACTATGTGATCTATTCTTTTTACCAGCACTAATTATTGTTTTCAAATTATCATTTGGAGTAAAACTAATAGAAACAGAAACAGAAGAAGAAGTATTAATTTAAAAAAAGAAATTCATGAAATTACTTAAAAAAAGCTTACCTGTACTATTCATAATTTTATGCTTGTTTGCATCTTTGGAAGAGTCTCATGCCCAAAATGCAAATCAAATTATGGTGAAGGTAGATAGTGTGGAAAATTTCACCTACAACTCATCAGTCAGGAAAGCTCAATTTACTTCTTGTAGATATGAAATATCTGGAGGAAAATTAAAATGTAATAACAGCCCTAGAGTGGTTATTGTAGAAAGTGTGCACAAAGACTATCTTGTTGCACCTAAAAAGAAAAATGCCAAATCGCTTGACATGATTATTTTACCAATCGCTGACAAAGGCACTAACATGCTTGTATGGAAAGAAGCAGATCAAGACGATAATAATTTTTGGTTGTATTTGCCTGCATTGGGTAAAGTGAAACGTATTGCTTCAACGAATGATGGTGGAGAAACGGGAAGTGTTTTTGGAACTGAGTTCTCAATTGAAGATGTTTCGACAAGAAAAATTAAAGATTATACATATAAAATTCTTGGAGAAGAGACCTTAAATAATCGCCCAGTTTGGAAAGTAGAGTCTGTTCCAACAGCGCAAAGAGCAAGTAAAACATTTTATAGCAAAGCCATAAGTTTTGTTGATAAAGAACGATTCGTGATACTTAAAGATGAACTCTACGATCGCAATGGCAAACTCTTTAAACAATTAATTACTAAAAAAGTAGACAAAATTAATGGTTTTTGGATCGTTACACAATCAGCAATGATTAATCTCACAGCACGACGAATTACAAATTATGATGTATTATCAGCCGATTTTGATTTACAAATTGATGATGAGTTTCTTACACAAAGAGCAATGACAGATTTTGCATACAGAGAAAAGAAAATGAATGAATACAGAACATCTCTAAAAGAAGTTAAAAAATAGTAACGCTATATTTTCAACTCAATACCAACCAACCAAAAAATAATCTTTCAAAAACAAGATAAAGTTAGTCATTTAGTTTTCCAACGGGAAGCTAGATGACTTACTACATCATATTTTTCAAGCTTTTAGACAACCACAAAAGCTATTTCCTGTTTTTGATAAATTAGATACCTCTAATGTCATCTACTTAAACCATTATGACTGAACTAAATCAAAACAACCAGTACGACGCTATAATTATTGGTTCCGGAACCTGCGGTGCCACAATAGCGAAGGAGTTAGCTAAGCAAAAGAAAAAGGTGCTGATTCTTGAACGTGGAAAAACTGTTCTTTTAAAAGAATCTTTGTCAGGAATCGTTTCAATTATGAATGAAATTTCTGTTGGCAAAAAGTTAAAAGACATGAGAGCATTAACAACAGGAGGAACAACAGCTCTTTATTTTGGAGTAGCAGCACTTCCACCTTTCGATACTTTTTCATCACTAGGAATTGATCTTACTCAAGATTATGAGGAAGCAAAAAAGGAATTACCTATTAACTATCTACCTGATGAAATTTATGGAAATCAATCTCTTAAATTACGAGATAGTGCTTTAGAATTGGGATATTCTTGGGAAAAACAACTAATGTTGGTTGATCTATCAAAATGTAAATCAGGGTATTCTTATGAATCAAAATGGAAAGCAAAAAGTTTCGTAGATGATGCTATCGATGATGGAGCAACTTTAGTCAATAGAGCAGAAGTTACAAAAATAATTTTCGACAAAAACAAGGCGATTGGTGTTGAGTATAAATTTAAGGTAAGAGCAGTTGGGTCAACGCTATATCAGGCATTTGGCGAAAAAATAATACTTGCCGCTGGGATACATGCTTCACCAATGATTTTAAGAAATAGCGGTATAAAAAATGTAGCAAAAAATGGATTCTATTTTGATCCTAATATGGGTATTTTTGGATTAATTCCGGGTCTTAAATCGACAGATAATTTTGTAGGGACAATGCAGACTCATTTAGAAGATGATATCTCATTGGGAGACGCGAATGTTCAAAAACTTTTCTACAAAATTCTAACGGTAGCAATGTTCAAACCGAGACACTATTTCTCATTCTCCGATAACATTGGTATTGGCGTCAAGGTTGAAGAACCTATGGGAGGAGAACTTATGGAAAATGGAAAATATCATAAAACATTATCCCAAGAAGTATTGTCAAAACTTGACAGAGGAACTGAAGCAGCAATAGAAATTTTAAAAAATGCTGGAGCTAAACACATTATAAAAAGTCCATTAAGCCCAACAAGTGTTGGAGGAGCATTAAATATAAGCGAACACGTAGACAAAAATCTAGAAACAGAATTTAAAAACCTGTATGTCTGTGACCGTTCCGTATTACCCGATACCTATAGAAAACCGCCAACGCTTACATTAGTTTGTTTGGCAAAATACTTGGCTCGTCATTTATTGGCAGAGAATTAAATCTACGCTAAGTACCTAAAAAAATAATCATAAAATAAATAAACGGCCAAATCTGGCATGACTAAATACACTCTAAAAGTAATTTTCAAGACTCATTATTTTAATCTAACAAAATCAGAAACATCTTGAGTAAAAACACTTATAAGTGCGAAATCTAACTAAAAACAATTAAAATTTAATCTAACCAAAACGTGTATACCATGGAAAACGATAACCAACCAAAAAAGCCTAAAAAATGGAAAAGAATCCTAAAATATATTGGAAAAGGAGCATTAATACTAATAGGAATCCTTTTCCTTTACAATTGGTACTGGATAAATTCAGGATCAACTGAATGGCAACTAGAAATAGATAAAGATGGTGTGCAAATATATTCCTTAAAAGTACCTGGAGATAAAGTAGTAAAGTTTAGAGGTGTAATGAAAGGTAAATATACGTTAAGTCAATTAGCAGCACCACATCTAAAAGATCATACTCTTAAGACTTGTATAGAATGGTTTCCAAACTGTACCGGATGTGAAATTATTAGACCTTTTGACAGCATAAGACAATACGATATATCATTATGGACGCTGGATTTCCCAGCACCTTTTCAGCCTAGAGAACTACTCATAAACACATCGGTAATGCAAGACGAAAACAAAGTAGTAACCATTGATGTTGTGGCTGTACCTAATACAATAGATCATAATGAAGGCAAAGTACGCCTAGAAAGGATGCATAATGTTTGGAAATTTACGCCGCTTGGAAACGGTATGGTAGAATGTTCGCAAACGCAAGATGTATCTTTTGGAGGTCTCTTTCCATTTTTTATGTTGAATATAATTGGTGTAGATGCTAACTTTGAATTCATGCGTGATGAATTACCTAAGTTTTTGGAAAAAGAACAATATAAAAATGCCACATTCTCATTTATAGAAGAACAATAAGCAACATACAATCGGGCATATTATATTCATGATATGCCTACTCGAATTTATTAATCATCTCATAATCAAATTTGAATCTTGTACAGTATATTCCCTCTTCAAAGTACAAGTTTGAAACTTAATAAATTTGCTAACTCATAATTTATAAAACTTCGGAATACGTAGACTTTTGTCAAAGTTAAAACCAATAAAAGGAAGCAGCTCACAATAGGTACTTTCTATTCTTAAAATTCCGCTGCTTTTTTAAGCCTATTCCCCTTTTATAAATTCTATAAATATGCACCCAATTTTCTCAAAAATGGAACATATTTCAACTAACCAACCATATTAAACCATACCACAAGTAATGATTAGCGAAAAATATTCAAATGACTTGCAACTAGCAATTACGGAAATATTTAATCAATCTTTAGATAAGCAACCAGAAGTTATAGTGAACTTAGGTTGTGGAGAAGGAGAATTGCTGTTTGAAATACATCAAATTATTTGTAATCATACTTTACGTGGTGAACATCTTAAAGAGCGTCCTTTACACATTTTTGGTGTCGACAATTCACAAGACTTACTAGCTAAAGCATCCAAAAAACTTGCTTCAAAAAATAGCAATGCTAAAATACTTTTTGGCGATATATATCAGCCAAATGAGATAAAGAAATTATTAATAAATAATGGTGTTTCGTCAAATCAAAAAGTACTATACATTCATTCGTATACCTATTCTGACTTTAAAATTGATGATAAAAAAGTAAGCGATGAATCTTTAAAAATCTTAACTAAGAATCAATTTAACAGTTATGTAGATGCTACTGGGAAACAAGTTGACAATCTGAAAGTATTCAGAACTTGGCAACAACATTTACAAGGATATGCAGCACAAATAAAAGACAATCAACTTCTCTTCATAGGGAATCATTTAGGCGAAAACCTTGGAACTTCTCAATTAAGTAAAAAAGCACGGCGTTCAGATACTGAAATTGATTCTTTCAAAGGTGAAAATTTAATTAGAGCAAAAGCTTTTATAACACTAAGTGCGAGTGTTGGTTTATTCACAAATTATCCATCAAAATGCTATTTAGATACAAAATCGAATATTGAAACAGGGTTTCATCATTTTATCAAACGTAGTTACACTATTCGGTATGCATCTTTAAACGATTTAAAAACGTTGTGTCAACTAGAAGCACAATGTTGGCCAGAAAAAATAAGATCCTCAGAAGATGCAATTCGCAGTCGAATACAAAACTTTACGCAAGGTCAATTTGTATTGGAAAAAGATGGTAAAGTTTTAGGAGTTATATACAGTCAGCGTATTTCTGACAAAGACAAATTGGACGAGTACACAATGGATACTGTGCATGAATTACACGATGCAACAGGTTCAGTAGTCCAATTACTGGCTGTCAATATCAATCCTAGTGTACAATTCTTTAATTTTGGCGATCAGTTACTAGAATTCATGTTGCAACGATGCAGTCTCATTGAAGGCGTTACTGAAATTGTTGCTGTTTCATTATGTAAAAACTATAACAACAGAGAACTCTCTTTTGAAGAATACATAAAATTACAAGGAGAAAATCAAGATCCTATTCTAGCTTTTCACCACAATCATGGCGCTAACATTGTAAAAGGAATCGCTAATTACAGAACAAGAGATGATGCCAACAAAGGCTTTGGTGTTTTAATACAATACAATGACCTCAATAACAGATTGGGTTCAAACAAAAGAAATACCAAAACAGTCAATACAACTTCTGAAGATACACCAGATTTATCTATAGATAAACTAAGTATGAGGTTGTTTATCATTGAAACTATTGCAAATCTTCTAAATACCAATGTTGAATCAATAGATGTAAATCATCCGCTCATGGAAAAGGGCTTAAATTCTGTTGATTTACAAGTGCTACAAAGACAAATTGAGCTAAAATTTTGTATCAGTTTGCAACCAGGTTTCTTCTTTGAATACAACAATTTAGCGAAAGTACTTGAGTACATGGCTACTGCATTAAAATTGGATATTAGCGAAGCTTATATCGATGATGAGACATTGCCAAATGTATTTGAAGAAGATTATACGCATAAAATATCAAATTCAGACATAGCTGTCATTGGAATTTCATGTAAATTACCTGGCGGCATCACATCAACACAAGAGTTGTGGGAAGCACTAAAATCAGAAAAAGGTGCAATCAGTTCTTTTCCTAGAGAAAGAGGAAATTGGCCTAAAAACGAAGACTTTCCAGGAATAGATCAAGGAGGTTTTATGCAAGATGCAGATGCATTTGATGCGTCCTTTTTTAGAATATCTCCAAAAGAAGCAACCATAACAGATCCGCAACAACGTATATTACTTGAACTAACTTGGGCATGTTTAGAAGATGCGGGAATTCTGCCAAAAGACATAGCAGGAACAGATACAGGTGTTTTTATAGGCGCAAGTAACGCAGATTACAGTCGAAAAGTTCAAGATGCAAAAATTGAAGTAGAAGCACATCACGCTGTCGGTAGTTCGTTGGCTATATTAGCGAATAGACTTTCTTATTATTTTGATTTTTCAGGACCAAGTCTTTTGGTCGATACGGCTTGTTCATCTTCATTAGTTGCCATTCATACTGCATTGCAATCGTTGCGCAATGGCGAATGTTCAACGGCTATAGTCGGTGGTATAAACTTAATATGTCATCCTGATCTTTCTATTGCATATCACAAAGCAGGAATGTTATCACCAGAATCAAGATGTAAAGTATTTGATAGCAAAGCAAATGGGTATGTACGTGCAGAAGGTGCCGTAGTAATGATGTTAAAATCATTGGATAATGCCATTGAAGACGACAATCAAATTCATGCTGTACTAAAAGGAAGTAGCATCAATCATGGCGGATTAGCAGCAGGTTTAACGGTGCCAAATCCGAAAAAGCAAAGCGAACTTTTAGTAAACTCATGGAGAAATGCAGGAATATCTACGGCTGATATTTCATATATAGAAGCACACGGAACAGGAACTTCTTTAGGAGATCCGATTGAAGTTCAAGGAATTAAAAACGCATTAGCACAATCTAATGCTGAAGAAAGAGTAGAAAAATGTTCCATTGGTTCTATAAAAAGTAATCTTGGACATTTAGAATCTGCGGCAGGAATAACGGGAATCCTAAAAGTGATTCTCTCCATGAAACATCAACTCTTACCTGCAAATATTAACTATTCCGAACTCAATCCTAAAATACAACTCAGCGATTCACCATTTTACATTCAAGACAAACTTCAAACTTGGGAAGGAAAACATCCGTTTTTAGCTGGTGTAAGTAGTTTTGGTTCTGGAGGAACAAACTCGCATGTAGTAGTTCAAGAACACGTAGCAACACTACGAACAAAAACCGTAGATAAATCGTACTTATTTGTAGTATCTGCATTAAATAATGAACGTCTTAGCGAATATGCTTCTAAAGTGGTCAATTGGTTAGATACGGAAGCTACACCTGATAACTTTAGTGATGCAATATACAGTTTTCAGGTTGGTAGAACTGCTATGAAAAATCGCTTGGCTATAAAAGTTACGGATCAAAAAGACTTACGGAAAAAATTAACACAATGGATTTTGGGGGAATTACCTGAGAATAGTTGGTTCAATTCTAACACAACTTCCAATGCTATTGAAGTTACAAAAAGTGAAAAAGACGCAATTGATACTACTATTACGCAAGCATTTTCTAAAAAAGACCTTTCACAATTAGGTCAATTATGGACATCTGGTGTTACTATCAATTGGGAAACTTACTATAAAAATTACTACATAAATGCGAGCAAACCGCAATGTATAAGCATTCCAACATATCCTTTTGCAAAAGAAAGATATTGGATTCATACTAAAAATGTAGAACCGCAAATTTCTGCACCAGTTGAAACGATTAAAAAAGAAGTTACAACAGTATTTGCAACGCCAACGTGGGAATCAAAAAATGCTGAAGTTGCTTCTGAAAGTAACGTAGAAGATTTTTCTCAAAAACATGTTTTTCTGTGTAATATGTCTCTTGGAAACACCAAAAAAATAGAGACTTTATTACCCGGAACTAACTTTGCAATCATCAAATCTAAACAAAATGATATTGCAGATCAGTATGCTGAAATCGCGCTGACTTGTTTTGAAAACATTCAAAAAATACTAACCAACAAACCCAAAAGGAATGTTATTATTCAAATTGTAGTTCCGTTTAGTAACGATACTTCTGTGAGTTTAGGTTTGGCAGGAATACTCAAAACGGCTCACATTGAAAATCCTTCAATAAACGGGCAAATTATTGTTACAGATCCAAAAATTACAGGCGATCAATTAGCAACTCAACTCATAGAAAATCAATTACAAGCTACGGAACTAATTGTAAAATATGACGGAACTAAAAGACAGGTAGTTCGCTGGAAAACAGTTGCTTCAAACAACAAACAGCCAGAAATTATTTTTAAAGATAATGGCGTATATCTACTTACAGGTGGACTTGGCGGACTTGGAACTATTTTCATAAAAGAAATTAGCAAGCGTACCAAAAATGCACAAATAATAGTAACTGGCAGATCAAAAATAACTACTGAAAAGCAGGAAATACTAGATGAGTTAGCACAAAATTGTAAAGGAATTGCATATCACCAAGTTGATGTATGTAACTATGACAAAGTAAAAAAACTCATTGCTGAGATCAACAAAAAGTATGAAAATCTAAACGGAATCATTCATTGTGCAGGACAAATTCAAGATAATTTTATAATCAAAAAATCATCAGAAGAATTTAAAAACGTATTAAAACCGAAAGTAAAAGGAACAGTAAATCTTGATTTGGCAACTGAAAACGAAACACTAGATTTCTTTGTATTATTCTCTTCAATTTTTAGTGTTCTCGGAAATGCGGGACAATCAGATTATGCAACGGCAAACGGTTTTATGGATCAATTTTCTGTACATCGTAATGCACTAGTTCATCAACAAAAAAGACACGGAAAAACACTTTCTATCAACTGGCCATTTTGGGAAGATGGCGGCATGGAAATTCATAAAGCAAATCTAAATATCATTGAAGAAACTACTGGAATGGTTGCGATGAAAACTTCTACTGGTATCAAAGCTTTCTACGAAGG
Source organism: Kordia antarctica (assembly GCF_009901525.1). Classification (NCBI taxonomy): domain Bacteria; kingdom Pseudomonadati; phylum Bacteroidota; class Flavobacteriia; order Flavobacteriales; family Flavobacteriaceae; genus Kordia; species Kordia antarctica. The sequence continues at coordinate 1,767,692 of NZ_CP019288.1, read as the reverse complement.
ATTAACAAATGGATACCATCAAATGTTGGTCATGGAAGGAATTCCTTCTAAACTAAACAATACACTTCAAAGTCTACATCCAGAGCGAACTCATGAAGTAACTCCTGAAGTTCCTGCAACAGCACACTTCACAGGAAACAATGAATTGGTTTTAGAAAAAACAATAGAAAAAGTTAAAGAACTATTTAGCGAAGTCTTAGGATTTCCTGTAGATAAAATAGACGAAAACGAATCTTTCACTGTATATGGAATGGATTCAATTTTCATCAATCAATTAAACTCAAAACTTGCGAGCGTATTTGGTTCCATCTCAAAAACACTCTTCTTTGAATATCAAACAATAAACGATTTAACGGCGTATTTAGTAAATGAATATTCTGAAAAAGCTGCTTCTTGGGCAAACATCGCAAAAGAAACATTAGATTCTAGAACTTTACAAAGCACACAACATCGTTCAAACTCAAATCCTACAAGAGCTACTTCACAACTTGAAGAAGTACTAGATGCTCAAAAAGGAACAGGAAAAAAAGAGCCAATTGCAATCATTGGGATAAGTGGAATATATCCGAATGCTAAAAATTTGGATGATTTCTGGGAAAATCTAAAAAATGGAGAAGACAGTATTACTGAAATTCCTTCCACACGTTGGAGTTTAGATGATTTCTACGAACCTGACATGCAAAAAGCAGTTGAATCAGGAAAAAGCTATTCAAAATGGGGCGGATTTATTGATGAATTTGCACAGTTCGATCCTTTATTTTTCGGAATTTCTCCAAGAGAAGCCTTAAACATTGATCCGCACGAACGCTTATTCTTGCAAGAAGCTTGGCGCGCATTAGAATCATCTGGGTATACCAAAAGCGATTTAAAACATAAATACCAACAAAAAGTTGGTGTATTTGCAGGAATTACCAAAACTGGTTTTGAACTCAAAGCGCCTTATTACGCAAGTACAAATAACAAGTTTTTTCCACGATCATCTTTCAGTTCGGTAGCAAACCGATTATCATACATATTAGATATCAAAGGACCAAGTATGCCAATTGATACAATGTGTTCATCATCATTAACGGCAATTCATGAAGCATGTGAAAACATTCATCGCAACGAATGTTCTATTGCTTTTGCTGGTGGTGTAAATCTATATTTGCATCCTTCAACATATACGTATTTATCATCACAACACATGCTTTCTTCGGACGGACAATGTAAAAGTTTCGGATTAGGCGGCAACGGATTTGTGCCTGGTGAAGGCGTTGGCGTTGTCATACTAAAACCACTATCTAAGGCATTAAAAGACAAAGATACCATTCACGGTGTTATATTATCAACGCATGTAAATCATGGTGGAAAAACCAATGGTTACACGGTTCCAAGTCCAATATCACAATCAGAATTGATTCATGAAGCTATTGAAAAAGCAGGAATAAATGCGCGTGATATAAGTTACATAGAAGCGCACGGAACTGGAACAGAATTGGGCGATCCGATTGAAATAGAAGGTTTGAAAAAGGCATTTGACAAACACACCAATGATACGCATTATTGTAGTATTGGTTCTGTAAAATCGAATATTGGACACTTAGAAGCGGCAGCAGGAATCTCTGGTTTAACGAAAGTTTTATTGCAAATGAAACATGGTAAAATTGTACCAACGTTGCATGCAAATTACTTGAATCCTAACATTGATTTTGAAAAATCGGCGTTTAAAGTGAACACTGAATTAAAAGATTGGAAACGACCTTTTATTGAAAATGAAGAAAAACCAAGAATTGCTGGACTTTCATCTTTCGGAGCTGGAGGCGCAAATGCACATGTCATCATTCAAGAATACCAACAACCTAAAGATCAGAATAGTAAATACGGACTTTCTAATGTTGCAACGGATGTAATTGTTCCTTTATCTGCTAGAAACAAAGAACAACTAAAACAAAAAGCGGTTGCATTAGTAGATTTTATTAAAAAGTCAAAAACAGCAGCTTCTAGTTTAGAATCAATAGCATTTACGCTTCAAGTTGGAAGAGAAGTAATGGACGAACGTGTTGGCTTTAATGTCAATTCGTTGGAACAATTGGAAACTAAATTGGATCAATATATTGCTGGCGAACAGGAAATTGATGCATGTTACGAAGGAAATAAAAATCAACCTGACAAAATGTTTGCTTTGTTTAAAAAGGAATCCGACTTTCAACAGACGGTTGATAAGTGGATTTCGGACAAAAAACTATCAAACATACTCATGTTATGGGTAAGTGGTTTACAATTAAATTGGAATGACTTTTACAAAAATGTTCCTCAAATTCAACGTTTAGATTTACCAACATATCCTTTCTCTACAGAAAACTATTGGATTGATACAGAAGAAACAGAAAAAGGGTTATTTCAAAATGGTGCAGCTACTGAAAAAATAAATTCGGTTTTACATCAAAACACATCAAATCTTTTTCAACAAAGCTATAGTTCAAGTTTTAAAGGAAACGAATCTTTCTTGAGAGCTTCAACTGCTGATGCAACATCAACTCAAAAAATACTTTCTGAATTTGCATATTTTGAAATGGCACGCACAGCGGCAATTCATGCAACAAGTTCATTAGAAAATCAACACCAAATAGAATTGCGTAATATTCGGTGCGCAACACCTTTTGTGGTGACGAATGACAAACAAATCTCCATTGCATTGCATCCTTTAAAAGGTTCGGCAACAGCATTGGATTTTGAAATATTTAGCAATTCGGACGAAAACGAAACCGTTCATTGTCAAGGTGAAGCTATTTTTAACAATGCTAGCAAAACAGCAAACATAAACATTCAGCAATTGATCGCTGAAATGAAAAAGGAAACTACGAATGGTTTTTCTGAAAGTTTTGAAGAAATTCATACAAGCGAAAAATCAATCTTGGCAAAACTAATTATCTACAAAGATACTATTGATGCACAAGCAAAATTTGTATTTCATGCAACTATACTTGACAAATTAAGCGAAGCAATAAAAGCGTTGGTAAACAATGCAAACGTATCTTTTCTTGGTTTTGATTCGATCAAAATTGAAACGCTGCTAACTGAAAACACCTATTTATGGATTCGTCATTCAGCAGAAAATTCATCCGAAAACAATACGATAAAACTTGATATTGATTTCTGCGATGAAGCAGGAAATATTTCTACACAACTAAAAGGTTGCACGGTAGGAATTGGCAAGGCAAACATTGTATATAAAGATACAGAAGAAGGCGTTGAACAACTTTTCTTTACACGTTCATGGATTGAAAATGAATTGACAACTACGAATTCTGTAACTAAAGAAACGTACGAACAACAGCATTTGATTTTGGTAAATCTTGATCAAATTGATACAAAGAAACTTACGCAGTCTTTTGCGGGAAGTACATGTGTTCATTTATCAATAACAGCAACTGATATATCTGAGAAATACAGCCAGTGTGCGTTGGAATGTTTCAAAATTCTAAAAGAAATACACAGAAGCAAACCTACGGGAAAACATATCGTACAATTAGTAATTCCAAATAATGCCGCTCACGGACTATTTGCAGGAATATCAGGATTACTAAGAACGGCAACTTTAGAAAACACACATATCTCGGAACAAATAATTCTTACAGATGCTAATGTTTCCGAAAAGAATTTAATCAGTCAACTAAAAGAAAATCTGTTGCATACAAATGATCGCATTGTAAAATATGCAGATCAAAAAAGATATACATTCCAATGGGAAGCGGAAAATCTTATTGAAAATTACGATGCAAAAATTCCGTTCAAAGACAATGGCGTTTATGTAATTACAGGTGGTTTAGGCGGTTTGGGAATTATCTTCTGTAAAGAAATAATAAGTCAAGTTCGCAATGCGAAAATCATTCTAACAGGTCGTTCAGAAAAAGTATCTGAAAGTAAAAAAGCGTTATTAGCTTCACTTTCAACACATAATAATGTAGTAACGTATCAGCAATTAGAAATTGCAGATAGTACTAAAGTTAAAAAATTCATTGATACAATAGTAGCTGAACACACGCAATTGAATGGAATATTTCATTGTGCAGGAATGATTTCAGATAACTTCATTGTAGAAAAATCAGTAGAAGAATTTGCTGAAGTATTAGTTCCGAAAGTACATGGAACTGTGAATTTAGACGCGGCAACGCAAGATCTTGAACTTGACTTTCTAGTGTTATTTTCTTCCATTGCAAGTGCAATTGGATTTGTTGGACAGTCTGACTATGCAACGGCAAATGGTTTTTTGGATCAATTTGCGCAGTATCGAAATGCATTAGTTGAAACAGGCGACAGAAAAGGAAAAACACTTGCTATCAATTGGCCACTTTGGAAAGATGGCGGAATGGATGTAGATCACATGACCAAAGAAATGTTGAAACAGACAATTGGGATGCATGGTTTACAAACCGAAACTGGTTTGCGAGCATTTTATCGCAGTTTGGAATTAGATTGTAGTCAAAGTTTGGTTGTTGAAGGAATTCCACACATTTTAAAATTCCACATTCAAGGAATAACACCAATTGTAGTTCCTAGCAATGAAATAGTAGAAAATAATACAGTAACTGAAATTGAAGAAACAGCAGTTTCACAAGAAGATGTTCAGCAAGATGTCAACAAAATTCTATTAGAAGTTTTAGGCGTTAAATCATCTGACATTTCTATAGAACAAACATTTGTAGATATGGGTTTAAACTCCATCTTAGGTGTTGAATTATCTGTGGCAATCAATAAAAAGTTTGGAACTACAATTTCGAACGTCATTGTATATGATTATCCGAATGTAAAAGAATTGGCGACATATGTTGGTTCTCAACTCAAAAAGAAATCACCTAGTGTAGCTAGCAGAAACACTCTTCCGAAAGCAGTAAAAACGACAAATTCAAATAAAACTGCGAATGGGAAGTTAGGATTTTCATATCCAACACTTACGAGAAGAATTTCTGGTCAAGGAGAACAATTTAGAAACTTACAATCTCAAAATAATTCGTCAGCGCAATACACAGGAAATCAAGCTGACGATGATAGAATTGCCATTATTGGAATGTCTGGAAAATATCCAAAAGCAGCAAATTTAGATGCGTATTGGAATAATCTTGAAAGTGGTACAAACTCAGTAATTGAAATCCCAAAATCTCGTTGGGACATTGACAAATATTACGATGCAGATCCTGAAAAAGAAGGCAAAATATATTGCAAATGGATGGGAATGTTGGACGAAGTTGATTGTTTTGATCCTTTGTTTTTCAAAATTTCTCCACAGGAAGCTACATTTATGGATCCTGAACATCGCTTATTCTTGCAGGAAAGTTTCAAAGCTTTTGAAGATGCAGGATATTCAAGTGACGCATTAAAAAATTCAAAATGTGGTGTGTATCTTGGTTTAGAACGAAGCGAATATGCGTGGCATTTAACACAGAAAAATGTAAAAGCACCAACAATTACAGGGAATAATTCAGCGATTGCAGCTGCAAGAATTGCATATTTCTTAAACTTAAAAGGACCAGCTATCACTATTGATACCGCATGTTCTTCTTCGTTGGTTGCCATACATCTTGCGTGCAAAGCATTGATAAACAACGAAATTGAAATGGCATTAACAGGCGGAGTTCGTCTGTGGTTAGGACCTGAAACATACGTTGGTATGTGCGAGGCACGAATGCTTTCTGTTGATGGACAATGCAAAACATTTGACGATGCTGCCAACGGATTTGTTCCTGGTGAAGGTGTTGGAACGTTGGTTTTAAAACGTTTAAAAGATGCAGAAAGAGACAATGATAATATTCTTGGAGTCATTTTAGGTTCAGGAATTAATCAAGATGGGAAAACGAACGGAATTACTGCGCCAAGTGTAAAAAGCCAAATAGAATTAGAAAGAGACGTTTATGCTCGTCATAATATTGATCCGGCTACAATTAGTTATGTAGAAGCACACGGAACAGGAACAAAATTGGGCGATCCAATAGAATTAGAAGCACTTTCTACAGTATTCAAAGAAAGTACAGATAAGAAAAATTATTGCGGATTAGGTTCGGTAAAAACAAATATTGGTCATACAACGGCTGCGGCAGGAGTTGCAAGTGTGCAAAAAGTGTTGCTCTCCATCAAAAATCAAATATTACCACCGAGTTTAAATTTCCAAAAAGAAAACGTACACTTCGATTTTGAAAATTCTCCTTTTTACGTTAACAATAAAAAGCAGCATTGGAATCTTGATGCGAACGAATTGCGTCGTGCAAGTGTAAGTTCATTCGGATTTAGCGGAACAAATGCGCATTTAGTTATTGAGGAATATCCAACGAAAGTTGTTGAAAAAATAGCGGAAAACAAACAGGTAATGATCTTATTATCTGCAAGAACAGAAGCACAACTAGAACAAAAAGCACACGAACTTCTTCATTTTATAACGGAGAAAAAGAAAAATAACCAATTAGCTCAAGTTTCCATCGTTGATATGGCGTATACGCTTCAAACGGGAAGAGACGGAATGAAAGAGCGTTTAGGATTTGTGGTAAATTCTATAAATCAGTTGGAAGAAAACCTTCAAGCGTTTATCAATGGAAATAAAAATAATGGTGAAATTTATAGAGGAAAAGTAACTTCTAAAAATGATACACTTTCACTTTTCAGTACAGACAACGACTTAAAACAAGCCGTTACGAATTGGATGACTGACGGGAAATTTGCGAAACTTTTAAAACTTTGGGTTGACGGACTTCACATCGATTGGAATAGATTCTACAAGAATAACCAACCAAAACGTATGAGTTTGCCAACATATCCTTTTGCAAAAGATAAGTATTGGGTTGAAGGCGAAAATCGGGAAACATTCATTTCTACTAACAGTTTAGTTTCTCAGGCAACTGCCGGAATTCATCCGCTTGTTCATCGCAACACATCTGACTTAAGCAAACAAAGTTTTACATCTGTATTTAGCGGACACGAATTTTTCCTAAAAGAGCATCAAGTAAACGGAAAACCAATTTTGCCTGGCGTCGCATATTTAGAAATGATTCGCGTTGCACTTGAACAATCGTTACCAACGAAATCAGACACGCATTCGTTAGAACTTGGAAATATATTTTGGATTCGACCTTTTATTGTTGAGCAAATAGCTGAAATAGAAATAAGCTTATTCCCGGAAGGAAATGATACCATTTCTTTTGAAATCTCTAGTAAAAATGGAGCAGAAACCATCTTAAATTGTCAAGGTGAAGCGAGTTATATAGCAGTAAATAAACCTAACAAACTAGATCTCGAAACACTTCAAAATTCGATGTCACAAAAAATAGAAGCTGCTGATTATTACGCTTTTTTTGAAAATACAGGCGTTCATTATGGAACGGCTTTTAGAGGTATAAAGCAGAGTTTCGCTTCCGCAGATGCGTTATTAGCTGAATTGTCAATTGCGAATACCCATGACAATAACTTTGGTTTGCATCCAAGCATGTTGGACAGCGCATTGCAAAGTTGTGTTGGTTTAATAGTCGATTTCAATCAACATTCAAACCAAGCATTATTGCCATATGCTGTAGAAAAAATTGAAGTATTCTCGAAAACTGAGAACGAAATGTACGCGTATGTTCGTTTTGCTTCCGATTACAAAAAAGGTGATTCCGTTAAAAAACTAGACATTACACTCTGTGATGTACAAGGAAATATATGTGTTGAAATCACTGGTTTCTCTGCCAGATTTTCTACTGCACTAGGAGAAACACAACAAAATAATGCTGAAACTGGATTACAATATTTAGCGCCAACGTGGAATTTAGCAACGTTTGATACTACTGAAAAGGTAGAAAAATTAGCTAAAATTCTATTAGTAGGAACTAAAAATACCAACTTGGCTTGGTTGCAAAAATCATATGCAAACGCAACTTTTCTGGAAATACCGAAAGGTTTAGAAGTGGAAGCTATCAAACAGAAACTAACAGCTATTTCTTTTGATCAATTAATATGGATTGCTCCAGATGTTGAAAATGATACACAAAACAAAAAAGTTGACAGTGCACAAGTAATCGAAAACCAAGAAGAAGGTGTTATTGCAGTATATCGCATCACGAAAGCGTTGTTAAGTTTAGGTTTTACTGATAAAGCACTCAACTGGACTTTTATTACGAATAAAACTCAGAACGTACACAACGATACGCACGTACAATTTGTACATGCAGGAATCGTTGGATTTGTTGGTTCGCTAGCAAAAGAAAATCCACATTGGAATGTACGTTTACTAGATGTTGATACTTTCGATATTTTGAAAGCTGCTACATGTTTCTCAACTCCATATGATGAACAAGGAAACGCATTGGCATATCGTCAAGGAGAATGGTTTAGTCAGGAATTTGCGAAATTCTCAACAATCACAGATAAAAAATTAGTCTACAAACAAAATGGTACATACGTTGTCATTGGCGGCGCTGGCGGTCTTGGAGAACTTTGGACGAAATATATGCTTGAAAAATATCAAGCTACCGTAATTTGGATTGGTAGAAAAGAGCTTACTTCAGAAATTGAAGCTAAAATAGAAACGTTAAGTAACTTTGGGAATGCACCAATATATATTTCTGCGGATGCAACAAACAATGCATCTTTAGCAGCAGCTTACAAAAAAATTAAAGAGAAACATACCACGATTAATGGTGTTTTACATTCAGCAATCGTTCTAAAAGATCAGACAATTTTGGCAATGGATGAAGAAAGACTTAAAGGAAGTCTTTCTGCTAAAGTTGATATCAGCGTAAATATTGAAAGTGTATTTGGAAATGAAGCTTTAGATTTTGTATTATTCTTCTCTTCGTTAACCTCTTTTGCAAAAGCTGCCGGACAATCTAATTATGCGGCAGGTTGTACATTTAAAGATAGTTTTGCACAATACCTATCTCAAAATAAATCCTATGCGGTAAAAACTATCAATTGGGGATATTGGGGTAATATTGGTATTGTAGCAGACAAATATTACAAAGACAGAATGGAACAAATGGGCATTGGCTCTATTGAACCAGAAGAAGGAATGCAAGCCTTAGAAATTTTGTTTGGTTCTGAATTGAATCAAATGGCATTGCATAAAATTATTACGACGGAAGGAATTGCAAATGCAAATCTTTCCATCACGGAACAATTAAGTTTCTATAACAAAGCAACCGCATTTGACTTAGCATCTGTAAAAACAGGATTAAAAATAAAAGATGCAGATAAGTTACTAGAAACGTTAAAAGCAGTTCAGATTCCTGAAAATATGGACAGCTTATCAACGGAAATTTTGATATCGAGTTTGGTATCAGTCGGGCTTTTTGAAAATGGTGCGAATGAAATTTCAGACTTAAAACTAAACAATCCGCCAGCAACTTTCTATGACATTTGGTTAGATGCAACACTTCCATACTTACAAGAACAAAAGTGGTTAACGGATGATAAACGCATCAAACGTAACGTAGCAAACTTGGATGAATTGTGGAAAAAGTGGGAACAAGAAAAGAAAGCTTGGAACGAAAATCCGCATTGGAAAACACAAGTTACCTTATTAGAAGTATGTTTAAGAGCATTGCCAAGTGTACTTAAAGGAGAACAATTATCTACGGATGCAATGTTCCCAAATTCCTCACTACATTTAGTAGAAGGCGTTTACAAAGGAAATTACCAAGTAGACTATTACAATGATATTCTTTGTATTACATTGAGAGAATGTATTAAACAACATTTAAAAGAAGACAAAAATAAAAAATTACGAATTCTTGAAATTGGTGCAGGAACTGGCGGAACTACGACCAAAGTAATTCCTATTCTAAAAGAGTTTGACAATGTAGTGACTCAATATTGTTACACAGATTTATCGAAAGCATTCTTAATACATGCCGAAGAAAACTATTTGCCGCTGTTTCCAAACTTAACAACGACTATTTTTGATGCGTCAAAACCTGTGGCACTGCAATCGGTAGAAACAAATCACTATGATATTGTAATTGCAACCAACGTTTTACATGCAACTCCGAACATAAGACAAACCTTGCGTAATGCAAAAGCGGTTTTAAAAGATCAAGGAATTGTATTGTTGAATGAAATGAGCACGTGGACATTATTCAATCACTTAACATTCGGCTTATTAAAAGGATGGTGGTTATATGAAGATGCAGGCTTACGATTGGCAGGAAGTCCAGGGCTTACGCCAGAAAAATGGGAGAAAGCATTACGTGAAGAAGGTTTTGACTCCGTAATTTTCCCTGATGAAAAAGCACATGAATTCGGACAACAAATTATTGCGGCAGTAAGTAATGGAAACGTTGCGCAAAAACTTCAAAAAGCAAAAGTTGCACCAGCTGTAAAAGCAATCAAACAAATAGCTCCAAAACCTGTAGCACAAATAGTAAAAGCAGCAGCTGAACCAAAAGGAGATGTTAGAAAACAAAGTGTGGCGCTCTTTCAAACCTTAGTAGGAAAAGCGTTGCGAATGGATCCGATGCAAATTGAAGCCAATCAATCGCTTGAAAATTACGGATTGGATTCCATTATGGTGGTTCAACTTACAAATCAATTCCGTAAAGTATTTCCAGACATTACCAGTACACTTTTCTTTGAGGAAAGTACCATTGATGGTTTGGTAAACTATTTCATGGAAAACAAAAAAGAAGCTTTACTTAATATTTTACCAAAATCAGAAGATGCGGTTGTAACTCCTGTGGCGGAAGTAGCTTCACCAGTTGTAATGCAAGATTCCAGAAGAACATTCGAAATCTTACCAAGATCAACGAAGCAAGCTATTCAAGAAACTAAAATTCAACATACAGAACGAAGTACGTTTGATGTGGCGGTTGTTGGTCTAAGTGGTCGCTATCCAAAATCAGAAAACGTAAACGAATTTTGGGATAACTTACTAAAAGGAGAAAACTGTATCACGGAAATTCCTAAAAACCGTTGGAATTGGGAAGAATATTTCGATGCAGAAAAAGGAAAAGAAGGAAAAATATATACAAAATGGGGCGGATTTTTAACAGACATTGATAAGTTTGATCCGTTATTCTTCAAAATATCTCCAAAGGATGCCAAAAAGATGGATCCGCAGGAACGATTATTCTTAGAAACATGCTATCATGCAATTGAAGATGCAGGATATACGCCTGAAAGCTTAGGTGATAATGAGAAAATCGGAGTATTTGCAGGTGTCATGAATTCAAGATACTTACCGCAATCACTTCATTACTCAGTAGCCAACAGAGTTTCATACACATTCAACTTTCAAGGACCTTCAATGGCGGTTGATACGGCTTGTTCATCATCGTTAACAGCAATCCATTTAGCATTAGAAAGTCTGTACAACGGAACAAGTGAATGTACAATTGCAGGTGGCGTTAACATCATTATCGATTCGGAACATTACGTGCAACTTTCTGCAATGACCATGTTGTCTGAAGGAAATAAATGCAAAGCTTTCGGAGACAATGCCGATGGTTTTGTAGATTCGGAAGGAGTTGGTGCTGTCATTCTAAAACCATTGCACAAAGCACAAAAAGATGGCGATCATATTTATGGAGTTATAAAAGGAAGCGCCATCAATGCTGGAGGAAAAACGAACGGTTATACCGTGCCAAATCCAAAAGCACAATCGGTTGTGGTAACAAAAGCATTAGAAAGTGCAAACCTTGACAGAGAACAACTAAGTTATATAGAAGCGCACGGAACAGGAACTTCTTTAGGAGATCCTATTGAAATTTCGGCGTTGGCACGTGCATTAAAAACGGAAAACAATCAAGGTACTTGTGCTATTGGATCTGTAAAATCGAACATTGGACATTGCGAATCAGCTTCTGGTGTTGCAGGTTTAACGAAAGTATTATTTCAATTAAAGAATCAACAATTAGTACCTTCCATCAATGCTGAGGTATTAAACCCTGAAATTGATTTTAGCAAAACACCGTTTACATTACAAACCACAACACAAAAGTGGCAACAGCCAACACGAAAAATTAATGGAATAGTTCAAGAAATTCCGCGTATTGCAGGTATTTCATCGTTTGGAGCTGGTGGCGCAAATGCACATTTGATTGTTCAGGAATATACACAGCATGAAATTTCAAGCATTCCTGTCTCAAAACACATACCTAATACGGAAGTTGCGATTGTTCTATCGGCTCGAACGGAAGTTCAATTAAAAGAAAAAGCACAAAGCTTAGTATCTTTTATAAATGATGATGAAACGCTTGACTTGTTGTCGATGTCGTACACATTACAAGTTGGACGAGAAGCAATGGAGTTTCGTTTTGCAGTTGTCGTGAGTTCAATATCAGAACTTACAGAAGTACTGAAATCGTATGTGAACAGCACAAGAATTGCACATACACGTTACCAAGGAAAAGCAAAAGATCACAAAACAGAAGTATTAGAATTTAAAAGAACAGCTACTTTTGAAACGACACTTAACGGTTGGATTCAAAATAAAAACTACACCGATCTTCTAAGTTGGTGGGCAAAAGGATTAGACTTGAGTTGGGAACAATTCTATGGCAATCAAAAGCCACAACGTATAAGTTTACCAACCTATCCGTTTGCAAAAGAAAGTTATTGGATACAACCAGCATCGAACACAGGAATAACAAAAAATACAACGGCAATTTTACATCCGTTAGTACATGCAAATACTTCTGATGTTACGCAAACACGATTCAGTTCAACATTTAGTGGAGACGAATTTTTTATAAACGATTATACACTACAAAATGAAGGGAAAACTGCAACAGCACTTCCTTTTAGTGTAAGTATGGAAATGGCGCGTGCAGCTATTGAACGTGGACTTCCTACTCCAGAAGTTGCTGCTATTTTGTCATTACGAGATATACACTTTGGCTCATCGATTACATTGGCTAAAAACCAAGCGTTACACATTGCGTTATTTGCAAACAGTTCGGATTCAGTGGCGTATCAAATTTACAGCGATGTTAACGAAGATGAAGTTGTGTACAGTCAAGGAAGTTCAGTTTATGTAGAAGCTACTTCAGTTGAAAAACTACAGATACAGACGCTTCAAAGTCAGATGACAAAAGGAGTTATTCATGGCGATTCACTTTATACGGAAGCAACAAAAGTTCAGTACGGAACTTCATATCAAGGTATTAAAACGCTTTATATTGGTGTAAATCAGCTCTTGGCAGAATTACAAATACCAAGCGAATTAGAAAATACTATTGAAGATTACAAATTACATCCAAGCACTATTGAAAGTGCAATGCAAAGTGCCATTGGAATATTGCTTGAAGCTAATGAAATAGTAGGAAGTTCAGTTATTCCAATATCGATTTCTTCTGTGGAAATACGTTCGGCATGTACAAAAGAAATGTACGCTTGGACTCGTTACAGCAATCAAGAAGCTAACAAAATTGACATTGATATTTGTGATGCGCAAGGAAATGTATGTGTTCAGCTATATGGAATTGCATTTCATCAAGAATCTGATTCATCAAAAGTTGTAACACCAGCAATTGTTGAACAAGAAGTTGTAACATCAAAACCAAAAGTGGCTTTAGTTACTGAGAAATCAACTTTTTCTTTAGAAACACCAAAAGAAATTTCCTTTGCTAACGCTTCAACTGCACCGGCGAAGATTTCATTACAGTCAACTCAGGTATCAAAACCGTTAGCACATTCATTACTAAAACCAACAAAAATATCATTAAATACACCAAAAGCGGCTGACACCAAAAAGCAATCATTAGAAAAAGTACAAGTAACGCTTTCGTCAAATACAGTTGCAACATATTCTAAGAAAGCTACAGATTTGGCTCATCAATTAGTGCATTTGTATGATACTGGAAATGGTATATTTAATCTAAAAATAAAATCAGAAAGTGATAAAAACACACTTTCTAAGGAACTTACAGAACAATTAGTAAGCGCATTAAAACGTGCTGAATCTGAAACAAATATCAAAGTTCTGATTATTGAAGGTTTGCAAGATTCCTTTTTACAAGGTGGAAGAGAAGCGTATAATGAAGCAATTAATCAGAAATTGCATCAACAACTCATCTCTTTTCCATATCCAGTAATTGCGGCATTACAAGGAAATGCAACTGGAATTGGATTCTTAGTAGGTTCTTTATGTGATTTCATGATTTGTAGTGAAAACGGAAATTACGTTTACACACAATTAAATAAAGGTTTATATCCAAGTGATGAAGAATCTACTTTATTTAACGAACGTTTTGGCGCTGTACAAACAAGTGACTTTTTGTTGCCAACAGCAAACGGATTTACTGGAAATGAACTCAAAGCGAAAGGTTGGACAGTACCAATTGTTGTAAACTCAGAAGTTTTAAAAACGGCGCAACACTTAGCAGAAAACTTAGCAAAGAAATCGCAAACATCATTACGGATTTTAAAACAACATTTAGCACGACATATTTCGGCTAAAGTTTCTCAATTACAAAAAGTTGTTTCTATCGAAGTAAACAATCAAGTAGCACTTGATACGATAAAACTTCCAAAAACAACAAGCTTTACAGTAACTACGAAAGATGGTATTTCTACACTAAACATTAAAAAGAAAGCTGAAAAAGGTGGAATAAAATCTTTAGTAAAAGAAATAAGTGCATTTTTTAAATTAGTCAACAAAGCAAAAAATTACAGTCCAATAGTTTTAACGAGTGCATATTCAGGATTTTTACCTGAAAGCGCAACTACGAATGATATATTGACATTTACACAACAATTAGTATCGTGTAAATTTCCTGTAATTGCAGTTTTAGAAGCTGGCGCAAATGCAAAAGGGTGGTTTGCAAGTCAATTTTGTGATGTCACATTGTATCAAAAAGACGCAACCTATAACGCAACTGACTTATTAGAAATTTCGGAACTGTCACCACAAGCAGGAATGATCTTTTCTCATCGTTTTGGGAATTACAATAGCAGAGAGATTTTACTATTAGGAAATACATTCAGCGGAAGCGAATTACAGAAACACGTTGGAAGCATTCAAGTTTTTGAAAAAGATAACATTGTATCATCTGCTGTAGCGATTGCAAAATCGTTCTCAAAGTTACCAACGGAAATTTTGGTATCGTGGAAAGCATCGCAAGCAAAAATTGTACAAGAAAACATAAATCAATTAGTAGATTTTTCTTTAAAAGAAGAAACTATAAATACTAAATCAGAACCTAAAAATGGTTCGGTAGCTTTAAATTCATCAGTTGTAAAAGCGACGTTACATTCAGGAAATATTCTGGAAGTGAAGTTGGAAGATAAAGAATCAAAAAACATGTTTACCGATGCATTTATTGCTGGCGTCATAGAAGTTTTTGAGCACATTGAAAATAATTCATCATACAAAGCAATCATCCTCACTGGTTATGATAATTACTTCGCTTCTGGCGGAACAAAAGAAGGTTTAGTCGCAATTCAAGAAGGAAGAAGCAAATTTACAGACGCAAAAATATACCAATTAGCGATGGAATGTAAAGTTCCTGTGATTGCTGCAATGCAAGGTCACGCAATTGGCGGGGGTTGGTCATTAGCAATGTTTGCCGATTTTGTGCTATTCAGCAAAGAACGAAAATACCTGAGTCCATATATGAATTACGGATTCACGCCAGGCGCAGGAGCAACGTTCATTTTCCCAGAAACTATGGGCTATGATTTAGCGCGTGAAACGTTACTAACGGCAAATGAAATTTCTGGAAGTGAACTCAAAAACAAAGGATTACATCTTCCTGTTTTCAGTAAAGATGAAATTCTTGAACGTGCACTAGAAATTGCAACGCAACTAACAAGCATTCCAAGAGCAGTTTTAATGGCTTTCAAACAGCAATTAGCGCAACGAGGTTTGAGTCTAATAGAGAAAACCTACGAACTAGAATTGGCAATGCACGAGAAAACTTTTGTTGGAGATAAAGGCGCATTAAAACAAATAGAAAAGAATTTTACACGTAAGAGTACTGAAGTAATTGCTGAAACACAAAACACGAAAGTTACACTCGAAGTTGAAACTAAAAATATGTCGCATACTGAAGTCGATTTAAGAGAAGTATTAAACAATATCAAGGGTTTTCTAGCGCAAGAATTACACATGCAAGAAGATGATATTGATGAAGATACGCAATTTGTTGATCTTGGAATGGATTCAATTACAGGCGTAACTTGGGTTCGTAAAATCAATGACAAATTCAAAACTTCCATAGAAGCAACAAAAGTATACAGTTATCCAACGCTTACGATATTTGGGAAATTTATCAAGGAAGCAGTAGACAAAAATGCTACTTACAAAAGTGTTGAAGCACCAAAAGTTGTAATCACGGAAGAAGCTGTAGCTGAAGAAACATACGAAGAGACGTTTCAAGAAGAAGAAATATCTCAAAATGGAGTCGATGCGTCAGAAATCTTAAATAATATTAGAGGTTTCCTTGCGGAAGAATTACACATGCAAGAAGACGATATTGATGCAGATATTCAATTTGTAGATCTCGGAATGGATTCGATTACAGGTGTAACTTGGGTTCGAAAAATAAATGACAAATTCAAAACTTCGATAGAAGCTACAAAAGTATACAGTTATCCAACGCTTGCTATCTTTAGTAAATACATACAGGAAGAAGCGGAAAAATTAGGCTTACTAACGAAAAAAGTAGAAACGCCTAAAAGAATTCCGCTTATCAAACCACAAGTTTCGCAAGTGAATCTTGCACCGATACAAAACAACAAATCAAATTTTGAATTTAGCAAACTAACCTCTTGGAACACTAAAAAACCAATAGCGGTAGCTACTCAAAAATCATCAAACAAAAACGATCATCGCATTGCTGTGATTGGAATTGCAGGACAATTTCCAAAAGCAAAAAATGTAGAAGAATTTTGGAATAATATTTCCAAAGGAACAAACTGTATCAGCGAAGTTCCACAAGATCGATGGGACAATCATAAATTTTTCCAAGAAGGAAATCCAACGCCAGGAAAAACAAACAGTAAATGGATGGGCGCGCTCGAAGACTATGACAAGTTTGATCCGTTGTTCTTTAACATTTCACCTGTGGAAGCAGAAAGTATGGATCCACAACAACGTTTGTTTTTAGAATCATGCTGGCACGGAATTGAAGATGCGGGTTACAATACAAAAGATTTATCAGGTACAAAATGTGGTGTATTTGTAGGTTGTGGAGACAGTAATTACCACGATTTATCAGAAGAACACCGACTCAGTGCACAAGGTTTCACTGGCGGTTCATCTTCCATATTAGCAGCACGAATTTCATATCTATTAAACTTACAAGGACCTTGTTTATCAATTGATACTGCATGCTCATCATCATTAGTAGCGTTAGCAACTGCATGCGACAACTTGGTTTCTGGCAATTGCGATGTTGCGTTGACTGGTGGCGTTGGACTTATGGCGACTCCTGCAATGCACATTATGACAGCGCAAGCAGGAATGTTGTCTCAAGATGGAAAATGTCACACATTTGACCAAGGTGCTAACGGATTTGTTCCAGGAGAAGCTGTTGGTGTTGTGCTATTAAAACGCTTAGAAGATGCAGAAAGAGACAACGACAGAATTTACGGAGTTATTCAAGGTTGGGGAGTGAACCAAGATGGTAAAACAAATGGTATGACTGCGCCGAGTGCAGTATCACAAGCGAATTTAGAAACAGAAGTATATGAGAAATTCAGCATTGATCCAACGCAAATACAACTCATAGAAGCACACGGAACTGGAACTAAATTGGGCGATCCAATCGAAGTTGATGCACTAAAACAATCTTTCGGAAAGTTCACAGAAGATACAGAATATTGCGCATTAGGTTCGGTAAAAAGTAACATTGGGCATTGTATGTGGGCAGCAGGAATAGCAGGTTTTATAAAAACGATTCTATCCTTAAAACACAAACAATTACCACCAACAATTAACTTTGATACGCTTAATGAGCATATCAATTTGAACAACAGTCCGTTTTACGTCAACAATAAATTACAAAATTGGGAAGTAAACAGTAATGAAATACGCCAAGCAGCTATTAGTGCTTTCGGTTTTAGCGGAACAAATGCACACATAGTTGTTGCCGAACACGCTTCTTCACAAGTAAATAAAATACCTTCTATTGCAAACAAACTAGACAAATTTGCAATTCCAATAGCAGCAAAGAATGAAAAACAACTGCGAGAAAAAGCGGAAGAATTACTCAAATTTATCAACACGGAAAAGAATACATTACACATTCATGAAGTTGCATACACGCTTCAAGTTGGAAGAGAAGCAATGGAAGCGCGCGTAGGATTCTATGTAGATAGCTTGGAACAATTAAGCGATTATCTTAAAGATTTCATCAATAACACCAATAATAGCGAAATATATGTTGGAGAAGCAGACAAAAATAGAGATGAATTACGTCTGTTTGCACAAGATGAAGATTTAAAAGAAACGGTTGTTAATAAATGGATCAAAGAAAATAAATTATCCAAAATCATGAAACTTTGGGTAAAAGGATTGGATGTTGATTGGAATACATTCTACCGAGATGTAAAACCAAGTCGCATCAGTTTACCAGGATATCCTTTTGCAAGAAACAGGTATTGGATTGAAACAACAAGCCATAATTTACCTACCAATTCTTATAAAACAACTGAAATTATTGCCAACAAATTGCATCCGTTAGTACATGCAAACACATCAAACTTTAGACAGCAACAATTTAGTTCGGTATTTAGTGGAAATGAGTTCTTTTTAACGGATCATCAAATCAAATTAAAAGACAATTCCTATCAAAAAGTATTGCCAGGAGTTGCTTATTTAGAAATGGCGCAAGCTGCAGTTTCATTGTCATCATCAAATCCTGAATCAACTATTTTGGAGTTACAAAATGTCATGTGGTTAACTCCAATCATTGTGAATACTCAAAAACAGATTTCTGTATTCTTATATGAAAATGATGATGTTGACGATGTTGATTTTGAAATTAAGAGTTTTATCGCTCCAGGCGAAAGTACACAGCAAGAAATCATCCATTGTAAAGGCCAAGCACTATTCAGTACAATTCCTGAAACTTTACAACTCGATTTAGAATCGCTTGAAACCTTAATGACGGAAGGAATCATCAATGCTCCAAGACTCTATGAAATGTTTACTGCATCAGGATTAATATACGGAGCGTCGCACCAAGGAATTACCTCAATACTTTTGGGAGAAAACCAACTATTGGCAAAACTAAAGCTTCCAGAAATACTAAAAACAGATGCGAGTTCAGACAAGTTTACGTTGCATCCAAGTATGCTTGATAGCGCTTTTCAAGCAACAATTGGCTTAATAACCAACTTAGATAGCTTACCAGAAAAACCATCGGTACCATTCTTATTAGAATCGATTCGAATTCTTTCGGACTGTAAAAATGAAATGATCGCGTGGATTCGGTATGCGCCAGGAAGTGCAGCAACCGACAACGCAGTCAAACTAAACATTGATCTCTGTGATGTTGATGGAAACATCTGTGTTCAAATTCAAGGATTAACTTCTCGGATTCTTAAAGATGGATTTGGAACTGCAACTCAGCAAGCAATTGCACACACAAACAACGGTTTGTCATTTGATGAAACCTATCATAAAAATCTAATTAAGAGTTATTTGGATACAGATATTTCTCTTGATGACATTTTAGAACAAGTATAGCACTAGCATGATGAAAGAAAAATTAAGACAAATATTTCTAGACTTAACGAATCGAAAAATCTCGGAAGCGGAAGCTTTGGAGAAAATAAAAATTGTTAAGTCATCACAAAATAGCAGTGATATAAACCAGCTATGCGCAAGTCCAATTTGGAAACTCGCAGAAAAATCGGTGGCATCACAAGCAATACAGACTAATTATACACAGCACAATATTCTGCTTATTCAATCTTCTCAAATAGAAGAAAAGCAATTAGAAGAATTAGTGCCAGAAAGTTCTTGTTTTCACATAGAAACGAAACAAAAAGATATAGTTGCGAGCTTCAATGAAATTGCAATTTCTTGTTTTGAGAACATAAAAAAGCTACTAAGTAGCAAACCTACAGGTAAAATTTTGGTGCAAATTGTCATTGGAAATCAGCTTGAAGCAGAAATTTATACAAGTCTATCAGCATTATTAAAAACGGCGTCCCTTGAAAATCACAATCTAGTTGGTCAAATTATAATTTCAGATGAACTGAATGCTGTACAAAAACTAGGTAATCAATTAGTACATGAACAAAATTACTCTAAAAACACACTCGTAAAATACACGAATAACGATCGTTATATTAAAAGTTTACAAAAGCTAAATCTAGCGCAAGCTGAACCTAAAAAAATAATCAAAGAAAACGGTGTTTATCTCATCACAGGCGGATTTGGAGGTCTTGGAATTTTATTTGCAAATGAAATACTAGCGCAAACGAATAAAGTGAATATCATTCTTACAGGTCGTTCTGAGCTTACGCAAGATAAAAAGGACAGGCTAGAAAAAATGTCCAAAAAAGATGCGAAAGTAAGCTACATTCAACTAGATGTAACGAATGAAAATGATGTAAAAAATAGTATCGAAACCATTCTAAAAGACTATAAAACGTTACATGGAATATTTCACTCGGCAGGTGTTAACAAAGATAATTTCATTCTAAAAAAATCGGTTGCTGAGTTTAAAGAAGTGATGGACGTAAAAGTTGCAGGAACGTACAATTTAGATCTAGCAAGCAAAGAAATCGATCTTGATTTTCTTGTCATCTTCTCTTCATTTGCTTCATGGTTTGGAAATCCTGGACAATCAGATTATGCAACGGCGAATGCTTTTGCAGATCAATTCTCGGTCTACCGAAATGAACTTGTAAAAACGGGAGAAAGAAACGGAAAAACACTTTCCATCAATTGGCCACTTTGGGAAAAAGGCGGAATGATCATTGCCGACGAAATCAAACAACAATTACAAAAAGAAACAGGAATTTCACCATTGGACGCGGAATCAGGAATGAATTTATTCTATCACTGTATGAACTTTTCGCATTCTCAAATCATAGCAGTAAAAGGTGATCTTGACAAAATAGAACATACGTTTTTCTCAACTGGCAAAAAGCAAGTTGAAACGCCGATAGCGGAAAAATCAAGCATATCAAACACACCAAAAACTTCAACGGCACATATGGACGGAAAGCAATTATTCAATAAAACGTCTGTATTTTTAAGAGATGAATTCTCTAAAATCATAAAATTACCGTCAGATGAAATTGACGAAAAAGCACAACTAGAAAAATACGGGATTGATTCTATTTTAGCAATGAATCTCACTACGCAACTCGAAAAAACGTTTGGGAAACTCTCTAAAACATTATTCTTTGAATATCAAACGATAAATGCGTTGAGCGAATATTTCTCAGAAAATTACAAAGATATTTTAGTGCGATTATTTTCTCCTGTTGAAAACAATACAAGTAGTATCAAACAGGAAACACCTAAAGTAACACCAACATTCAGCAATACACAATCTGACAGAAATCAAACTAGAAGAAAAACTAGAAACCAACAGCATCATTCGGCTGAAGCTTCATTCAAAACAGAAAACTCAGCGAAAGATGAACCAATTGCAATTATTGGTTTAAGCGGTCGGTATCCAGAATCGCCAAACATTCAAGAATATTGGAAAAACCTAAAAAACGGAAAAGATTGCATCGTTGAAGTGCCAAAAGATCGTTGGGATTGGAAAGAATTTTACAGTCAAGACAGAACAGAACCAAATCGTCATTACAGTAAATGGGGCGGTTTTATAGCTGGAGTTGACGAATTTGATCCAAGATTTTTCAACATCGCTCCAAGAGAAGCTAAAAATATAGATCCGCAAGAACGTTTGTTTTTACAACATTCGTGGATGGCAATGGAAGACGCAGGTTACACTAGAGAAAGTCTGCATGCGCCTTCTGAAAATAATCTTCCAGGACAAGTTGGCGTGTATGTTGGTGTTATGTATGGAGAATACAATCTTTCGGGAAGTTTGGCAAGTATCGCAAACAGAGTTTCGTATGTACTAAATCTTCATGGACCAAGTATTACGTTAGATACCATGTGTTCATCTTCCTTAACATCGGTGCATTTGGCGTGTCAAGATTTAAAACTCGGACGCACCAATCTTGCCATTGCTGGAGGCGTAAATGTGAGTGTAAATCCTAACAAGTACCAAATGTTGAGCACAGGTCAATTCATCTCAAGTGATGGAAACTGTCAGAGTTTTGGAGAAGGTGGCGATGGTTATATTCCGGGAGAAGGCGTTGGCGTTGTTTTATTAAAACGATTGTCTGAAGCTGAAAAAGATGGAGATCATATTTACGGAATCATCAAAGGAAGCGCACTAAATCACGGTGGAAAAACCAATGGATATAGTGTTCCAAATCCGCAAGCGCAAGCAAGTGTAATAAGTCAAGCATTACGAGAATCAAACACAGATCCTAGACATGTAAGTTACATAGAAGCGCATGGAACAGGAACAAAATTGGGCGATCCGATAGAAATGACTTCGCTAAACAAAGCGTTCAATCAAGCGGAGGAAAATCATTTCTGTTTGCTTGGTTCTGCAAAATCTAACATTGGACATTGCGAATCGGCGGCTGGAATTGCAGGAATCACGAAAATACTATTGCAACTACAACACAAACAAGTAGTTCCGTCATTACATTCTAAAAAATTAAATCCACATATTGATTTTGATAATACACCTTTTGTTGTAAATCAATCTCTCAAAACATGGGACAATCCTATTGTAGATAACAAACGAATTCCCCGCATTGCTGGTGTTTCCTCATTTGGAGCAGGTGGCGCAAATGCACATATCATCATTCAGGAACATACGCAAAGCGAAATAGCAAAAATTTCAATTCCAACACATACGCCAAATACGGAAGTTGCGATTGTTTTATCGGCTCGAACGGAATCACAATTAAAAGAAAAAGCACACGATTTATTAGTTCATTTTGAAGATGAATCAACGCTTGACTTATTGTCGATGTCGTACACATTACAAGTTGGACGAGAAGCGATGGAATTGCGTTTTGCAGTTGTAGTAAGTTCACTATCAGAACTAAAAGAAGCACTTTTATCCTACGTAAATGATGCAAGAACAACAAAAACAAGGTATGAAGGAAAAGTAAAAGATCATAGAAGTTCTGTATTAGAATTTGGCAGA
This sequence comes from Kordia antarctica, assembly GCF_009901525.1. Classification (NCBI taxonomy): domain Bacteria; kingdom Pseudomonadati; phylum Bacteroidota; class Flavobacteriia; order Flavobacteriales; family Flavobacteriaceae; genus Kordia; species Kordia antarctica. Next base: position 1,744,545 of record NZ_CP019288.1, on the reverse strand, counting down.
TCCGATACGTTTGAAGCAAGATTAGAAGCTTGGATTGAAGAGAAAAGTTATACCAACATTCTAGATTGGTGGACAAAAGGGTTGGACATACAATGGACAGCACTTTATGGTACTAAAAAACCACAACGCATCAGTTTACCAACCTATCCATTTGCAAAAGAAAGCTATTGGATTGAAACTTCTGCCAGAGCAGGAATGACAACCAACGGAAATACAGCAACAATTTTGCATCCATTAGTACATACGAATACTTCTGATGTACGACAAACTAGATTTAGTTCAACATTTAGTGGAGACGAATTTTTTATAAACGATTATAAAACAACGAACGAAAATCAAACGTTACTAACACTTCCGTTTAGTATAAGTATCGAAATGGCGCGCGTTGCAATTGAAAAAGGACTTCCTGCATCAGATGGAAATACTGTTTTGGCATTGCGCGATGTACGTTTTGGTTCGTCCATTACACTTACAAAAAATCAACCAATACAACTAGTGTTGTTTGCACAAAATGAAGATTCGGTTGCGTATGAAATTTATAGCGATGCAAATAATGATGACGTTATATACAGTCAAGGAGAAGCAACTTATTTAGAAGCGAGTTCGGTTTCAAGACTTGATATTCATACACTTCAAAATCAATTGAAGTCAATAACAAATTCAATTCAAGGTATAAAAACGTTGTATGTTGGTGAACATCAAGTATTGGCACATTTACAACTCTCAACGGAAGTTGAAGCTACAATAAACGATTACAAATTACATCCAAGTATTTTGGAAAGTGCTATTCAGAGTGCAATCGGACTTGTTGAAGCAGCTCAATCTCAAACAACTTCAATCATTCCAACGTCGATTTCTTCTGTAGAAATTCGCTCAGCATGTACAAAAGAAATGTATGCTTGGATTCGTTACAACAATCAAAAATCTAATTTATTGGATATTGATTTGTGTGATGCGAATGGAACTATCTGTGTTCAAATTCATGGAATTGCATATCATCAAACAGCAGATTCTTCAAAAGTGGCAACACCAACAATTGTTGAAAAAGTAGTTGCACAACCTGAAATTGTTCAAACAAAACAACAAGAAGTTTTAATTCCAGCGGAAGCGACAATTAATTATAAAACACCAAGAGAAATTACGTTGCCTACTGTTTCAAACACAACGGAGAAAATATCATTAGAAACAACAAAAGAATCAACTCCAGTAATAGCTTCATTAAAAAAGCCAACAGGAATTTCATTAAATGCTCCTGAAACAACAACTGCTAAAAAACAGCAACCATTAGAAAAAACACAAGTAACACTTTCACTAAATACAGTTGCAACTCCAGTAAAAGTTTCAAATTCGGCAGCATCATTAGTGCATTTATATGATAATGGACGTGGAATTTATACGCTTAAAATAAAATCAGAAAATACAAAAAACACGCTTTCTGCGGAACTTACAGCGCAATTAGCAAGCGCATTAAAACGTGCTGAATCGGAAACAACACTCAAAGTCTTGCTCCTAGAAGGCTTGCAAGATTCCTTTTTACATGGCGTACGAAATGGCTATAATGTAGCTATAGATCAGAAACTTCATCAACAACTCATCTCTTTTCCATATCCTGTAATAGCGGCATTGGAAGGAAGCGCAACTGGAATCGGATTCTTAGTTGGAGCGTTGTGCGATTTCATGATTTGTAATGAAAAAGCAAACTACAGGTATACACAACTAAACGAAGGTTTCTATCCAAGTACCAAAGAAGTTGAAGTATTCGAAGAGCGTTTTGGTGCTGTACAAGCAAATGACTTCTTATTACCAAAAGAAAACGGACATACAGGAAGCGAACTAAAAGCAAAAGGTTGGACATTGCCAATTGTTGCAACATCGGAAGTTGCAAAAACAGCGCAAAACTTAGCAGAAAACTTAGCGAAGAAATCACAAACTTCCTTAAAATTATTAAAACAGCATCTAGCACGACACATTTCTGCTAAAGTAGCAAACTTGCAAAAAGTAGTTTCAATTGAAGTAAATACTAAAGTAAAATTTGATACAATAAAACTTCCAAAAACTACAAGTTTTACGGTAACACAAAATGATTCAATTGCGGTACTAAACATTAAAAAGAAAGCTGAAAAAGGCGGAATTACATCTTTTGTAAAAGAAATAAGCGCATTTTTTAAATTAGTCAACAGCGCAAAAAATTACAGTCCAATACTATTGACGAGCGAATACTCAGGGTTTTTACCTGAAAGCGCAACAGCAAACGATATATTGGCGTTTACACAAGAAATAACAAACGCAAAGTTTCCTGTAATTGCAGTCTTAGACAAAGGCGCAAGTGCGAAAGCTTGGTTTACAAGTCAATTTTGTGATGTCACTTTGTATCAAAAAGATGCAACGTACAACGCAACTGGTTTAGTAGAAATTTCAGAATTATCGCAACAAGCGGCATTCATATTTGCACATCGTTTTGGAAATCATAACAGCAAAGAAATTCTATTATTAGGAAGTAAATTCAGCGGAAGCGATTTACAAAAACAAATAGGAAGTATTCAAGTTTTTGAGAAAGACAATGGTTTATCAGCCGCGATTAAAATTGCGAAATCATTCGCAAAATTACCAACAGAAAATTTAGTCGCTTGGAAAGCTTCGCAAGCAAAAACGATACAAGAAAATATTGCGCAATTAGCGAAGATTTCTATCAAAAAAGAAACTTCAAAGAAAATTCCTTTAACATCATCTGTTGTAAAAACAACGTTGCATGCAGGAGCTATTTTAGAAGTAAAATTTGAAGATCGCGAATCAAAAAATATGTTTACCGATGCTTTTATTGCTGGTGTAACAGAAGTTTTTGAGCACATTGAAAACAACGATTCTTACAAAGTAATTATCCTAACAGGTTATGATAATTACTTCGCTTCAGGCGGAACGAAAGAAGGTTTATTTGCTATTCAAGAAGGAAAAAGCAAGTTTACAGACATCAAAATTTACCAATTAGCAATGGAATGTAAAATTCCTGTCATTGCCGCAATGCAAGGACACGGAATTGGCGCAGGTTGGGCGTTAGGCGCATTTGCAGATTTTGTACTATTCAGTAAAGAGCGTAAATATGTGAGTCCTTATATGAATTACGGTTTCACGCCAGGTGCCGCGGCAACATTCATTTTCCCTGAAATTATGGGCTACGACTTAGCACGCGAAACACTCTTAACAGGAAACGAATATGGAGGTTCTGAATTTAAGGATAGAGGAACACATCTTCCAGTATTGCCAAAAGATGAAGTAGTTGATCGCGCGATGGAAATCGCGAAGCAACTCGCAAACTTGCCACGAACTGTGTTAATGGCTTTCAAACAGCAATCTACAGAACAGTTGATTGTTCAAGCGGAAGCGACGAAAAAATTAGAATTGGCAATGCATGAAAAAACGTTTGTTGGAGATCAAGAAACATTAAAACAAATAAAAAAGAATTTTACGCACGAAAGTAGTAACACTGTTGTCAAAGAAATTGCTGTAGAAAATGAAGTTGAAGAAACTACATCTGAAAAGAATATGTTATCAGATGTTATTGATAAGATTAGATTTTTCCTTGCGGGAGAATTACATTTGGAAGAAGACGAAATTGATGATGATTCACAATTTGTAGACATTGGTTTGGATTCGATTACAGGCGTAACATGGGTTCGAAAAATTAACGATTACTATAAAACTGCTTTAGAAGCAACTCAAATATACAGTTACACAACGTTGACAAAACTTGGAACACATCTTACAGAAGAACTCGAAAAACTAAATCCAACGGCGACAATTGAAGAAACTCAGATACATGCGCAAGTTGAAACTTTAGAAGAAGTAACTAGTGAAGATATATATGAAGAAACAACTACGAATGAAGACCTTCAATCAGAAATCATTGCAAAAATTAAACTTTTTCTTGCGAAAGAATTGCATTTGGAGGAAGACGAAATTGACGAAGATGCACAATTTGTAGACATCGGATTAGATTCGATTACTGGTGTAACGTGGATTCGTAAAATAAATGACAACTATAAAACTTCTTTAGAAGCGACTCAAATTTACAGTCATACAACGTTAACTAAGCTTGGGACATTTGTAAAAGAAGAATTGGAAAGACTTGGATTGGTCGCTAAAAATATTCCAACTCCAAAAAAGGTTGCTTCGGTTGTATCAAAACCAGTTGCTAAACCAACTACTGAAAAGAAACCAGTTTTTCAATTTACAGAAAACAAACTAACTTCTTTACGAGCTAAATTAGCACAAAAAACAACTTCAAAAAAGTCAAGTCCGTACAAGGTTCAGCCAATTGCAGTCGTTGGTATTGCAGGTCAGTTTCCTGAATCGAAAAACAAAGAAGAATTTTGGAACAATATCGCGCAAGGTAAAAACTGTATCACGGAAGTTTCCAAAGAACGTTGGGACACAGATACGTATTACGCCGCTGGAAATCCGGCACAAGGAAAAACAAACAGTAAATGGCTGGGAAGTGTGGAAGACTACGATAAATTTGACCCACTATTCTTCACAATATCTCCAATTGAAGCCGAAAGTATGGATCCACAACAACGCTTATTTTTAGAAGCATGTTGGCATGGAATAGAAGATGCAGGATACAATCCGAAAGCATTATCTGGTTCAAAATGTGGTGTATTTGTAGGTTGTGCAACTGGCGATTACCAATTATTATCGCGCGAGCAACAACTAAGCGCACAAGGATTTACAGGCGGAACATCGTCTATTTTGGCGGCGCGGATTTCTTATTTCCTAAACTTACAGGGACCTTGTTTGGCAATTGATACAGCTTGTTCATCTTCACTCGTAGCAATTTCAAGTGCTTGCGACAGTTTAATATCTGGTGCAAGTGATGTTGCATTGGCTGGTGGAGTTTATATAATGACAGGACCCGAAATGCATATAAAAACTGCACAATCTGGAATGCTTTCGACAGATGGTAAATGTCACACATTTGATCAAGAAGCAAACGGATTTGCTCCAGGAGAAGGTGTTGGAGTCGTAATGTTAAAGCGATTAGAAGACGCAGAAAAAGACAATGATAAAATTTACGGAGTCATTCAAGGTTGGGGCGTGAATCAAGATGGGAGAACAAATGGAATCACGGCACCGAATGCTGAATCGCAAATTGCATTAGAACAAGATGTGTATGATAAATTTGATATCAATCCTGAAGAAATTCAATTGATTGAAGCGCACGGAACAGGAACTAAATTAGGAGATCCAATAGAAATTGATGCACTTAAAAGAGCATTCAAAAAATATACAAAAAATGAAGAGTATTGCGCGTTAGGTTCTGTAAAAAGTAACATTGGACATTGTTTAACGGCGGCTGGTGTTGCAGGTTTCATGAAAGTATTATTGGCTATGCAACACAAACAATTACCGCCAACAATAAATTATAACAAACTTAACGAGCATATTTCTCTAAAAAATAGTCCTTTCTATATCAATGATAGTTTAACAGATTGGAATGTTGCTGAAGGAATTCCACGCCAAGCGGCAATAAGTGCTTTCGGTTTTAGCGGAACCAATTCTCACATGGTTCTTGCGGAATATATCCCGAAAACGGTGACAAAACAAAACATAGAAGTAATTACTCAAAATCAAAAATACCTTGTTCCAATCTCCGCAAAAAACACAGAACAATTGGAAGAAATGGCAGTGAATTTACTTAGTTATATTGAGAAAAATAAAGCTTCTGTTGATTTAGTTGAAATGAGTTATTCGCTTCAAATTGGGAGAGAAGCCATGGAAGAACGTTTAGGATTTATGGTAACATCGGTGGACGAATTGGCTTCAAAATTACAAGACTTTATCAATGGAGAAGATGCTATAAAAGATGTCTATCAAGGACAAGTGAAAAAGAACAAAGCAGGACTTCGATTGCTAAGCAATGACAAGGAAATCAGAGAAATGATTGTTAAAAAGTGGATTGCAGACAAAAAACTGAACAAACTATTAGACTTGTGGACAAGAGGTTTAGATGTCGATTGGAATATTCTTTACGGAGAAGCCAAACCTGAACGCATGCGCTTGCCATTATATCCATTTGCAAGAGAACGTTATTGGATAGAAAATACAGCAGTACATAATCAAACAACCGTTTATGTAGAAGCGGTTGCAAAAGTTCATCCATTATTGCATCAAAATACAGCAAGTCTGAAAGAGCAAGGTTTTACAGATGCATCTGAACAAAAAGAATATTTAGTGGCGTTGAATGGTGAAAATTCCAAACAAGGAAAAATTAAGCGAATCAATCTTCCTACGTATCCATTTGCAGAAGAAAAATGTTGGCCAGAGCGTAAATCTGCCACGAAACAAAAAGAATCAATACCAGAATTTTCATCTGATAATCTAGATTCCATTGAAGAACTGATTAATAAAATTGACGATGAGTCAATGGACACAGATCAAGCTATTATCTTATTGAAAGAACTTATATAAAAGATTAAAAGAAACCATAAAATGATAAATTTTATTGAGTACATAGTTTCAGAATTAAAACAAAAGAGACTATCCAAAGGAAACGCATTGTCACTGATAAAGCAGTTTTCTCAAAATTCATCTAAAACCACGGTGGCAACGGAAATTCATCCGCTGTTGCACACCAATACTTCAGATTTATATCAGCAAAGTTATAGTACTGTTTTAACTGGAGATGAATCTTTTCTTGAAGATCACAAAGTAAAACTTGGCGAAAATCAATTTGCTAAAGTATTGCCAGGCGTTGCATATTTGGAAATGGCGCGTGTAGCGATAGAAAATGCATTGCCAAAATTGACCGAATCGAGTGTATTAGAAATTCAAAATATTGTTTGGTTAAAGCCGTTTTTCTCATTAGAAACTAAGCAACTCAATATTGCATTAACAACTACAGAAGATGGAAAGATAGACTTCGAAATTTACAGTCAAGACACTGGCACTGATGAGGTTGTTCATTGTCAAGGACAACTTGATTATTTGGATAAAACAGCAGTAGAAGTATTCGATATTGAGCAAGCCAAATCAGAAATGAAACGCGGAGAACTTAATTCTGATGCTATTTATGCAGCCTACGATTCTTTGGGATTAGCATACGGCGCGGCGCACAGAGTAGTTTCAAAAATATATCAAGGAGAAAATCAATTATTGGCGAAATTAGAATTGGCTGAGGAATTTGTAGCAGCGCAAGACAAATATATATTACATCCAAGTTTATTAGATGGCGCTTTGCAAGCTAGCATTGGGTTAACAGAAGACTTAAACAATCTTGGTGAAAGTCCAATGGTTCCTTTTGCCTTGGAGAACATTCGTGTGATTGCAGCGTGTACCAAAGAAATGTATGTGTTAGTTAATTATGCAAAAGGTAGTAAGGCTGAAGATAAAATTATAAAATTAGACATTGATGTTTATGATTCGGAAGGGAATATTTGTGTAAAACTCAAAGGATTTACTTCAAAAACATTTACAACCGAAAGTAAAAAGGTAGCACCAGCAAATCTTGAAACAGCTACATTATTTGCAAAACAAATTTGGGAAGCTACTATTGAAGAGAAAAGCTCACTTATAAAGGAAGATACATTTATTCACAAAGAAATCATTGCGTACAATTTATCGGAGATAGCTACAAAAGAACTTGAAAAGAGTTTTCCGAATACCAATTGTTCCGCAATTACAATTGCTGAGGGAAAGAATATTGCTGAAAAATATAGTGAAGTTGCTTTGAATTGCTTTGAAAACATTCAAAATGTACTCAAAAGCAAGCACAAAGGAAAAGTACATGTGCAACTCGTTATTGGGAATGAAGCTGAAAATGAACTATTAGCAGGAATTTCAGGAATGTTGAAAACGGCAGCGTTGGAAAATCCTCAGTTTTCTGGTCAAATCATCTTTACAGATAAAAAACAATCGTTAGAAACTTTGGTTGGTCAATTGCGTTTCAATCTAACAAATTCGAATGATACGGTTGTAAAATATGAAAGTGGAAAGCGATATGTATTGCAATTAAAAGAAATTGAAACTGTAGAAAAAGAACCAAAAATATCGTTTAAAGAACAAGGTGTTTACATCATTACTGGAGGTTTTGGAGGTTTAGGAAAGCTATTCGCAGAGGAAATTCTTCAACAAACAACAACAGCGAAAGTTATTCTAACTGGTCGTTCTGCGATAAGCAAAGACAAATCTGCCAAGCTTGAAGCATTAGCTGGAAATAAAAATAGAGTTGAATATCGTCAACTAGATATTTTAAACCTAAAAGAAGTACAAAAATGTGTAGATGCTGTAATTACTGAACACAAACAATTAAACGGAATTATTCATTCAGCAGGAATGATTTCAGATAATTATATTCTGAAAAAAACAACCAAAGAATTCCAACAAGTATTGGAGCCAAAAGTAACAGGAACGTTCAATTTGGATTCGGCTACTAAAGATATTGACATGGATTTCATGGTATTCTTTTCTTCGGGAGTTTCCTTATTAGGGAATCCTGGGCAATCGGATTATGCAGTTGCAAACGGGTTTTTAGACCAACTAGCAACGTATAGAAACAGTCAGAAAGAAAATAATACTCAATTATATGCGATCAATTGGCCTTTGTGGGAAAGTGGTGGAATGAACCTCAACCAAGAAGTCATGGACGCAATGCAACGCGAAACGGGCGTATTTCCATTGCAAACTGCCACAGGGAAATTGGCTTTCTATCAAAGTATGGAACTTGGTCTTTCTCAAATGTTAGTCATTGAAGGCGATTTGAAGAAAGTACGTCAGTTATTGATTAATAAACCAATTGTTGGAGTAGAAGCAGCGATCATCACACCAAAAACAGAAACAGTTAGCAAACCAGAAGCTGAAACTGTAGGAGCAATTCCAGATAATTTACTAGCAAAAACACGCGAATATATACGTAAAGAATTCTCGTCAGTATTAAAAATAGCAGTTCATAAAATAGATACAAGTGCAGCTTTAGAACGCTACGGAATTGACTCTGTAGTTGCCATGAATCTGACAGGAAAACTTGAAAAAACGTTTGGAAACTTATCTAAAACGCTATTTTTTGAATATCAAACGATTGATGAACTAAGCGAATATATCTCAGAGAATTTTCAAGATAAATTGGCAACTGTTTTGTCAATTCCAACACCAACTGCCAAAAAAGTAGCAGAACCAATTGTTGTAACGGAAACTAAGAAAGTTGAAGTAACAGGAAGACAAAGAGGCGGATTACGAAATTTTCAGCGACAATCTAATAGTAATAATAATACAAACACTAATTCGTCACAAGAAATTCACAACGAACCCATTGCAATTGTTGGTTTAAGTGGTCGTTATCCAGCATCAATGGATATTGAAACCTATTGGAACAATCTTCGCGATGGAAAAGATTGTGTCACAGAAGTGCCAGCACAGCGTTGGGATTGGAGAGATTATTACACAGATGATAAAAAGAATCCGGGGAAACATTCCAGTAAATGGGGCGGATTTATTTCAGGTGTAGATGAGTTTGATCCAAGGTTTTTTAATATTTCTCCACGAGAAGCAAGTTACATTGATCCGCAAGAACGTTTGTTTTTACAACATGCGTGGATGGCGGTTGAAGATGCAGGTTTTACACGAGAACGATTGCAAATTCCTGTTGAAAACGACCAAGCAGGACAAGTTGGAGTCTATGTTGGAGTCATGTATGGAGAATACAATTTATCGGGAAGTTTGGCAAGTATTGCGAACAGAGTTTCGTATTTCCTAAACCTTCACGGACCAAGTATGACATTAGATACAATGTGTTCTTCTTCATTAACAGCAATTCATTTGGCGTGTCAGGATCTCAAAATGGGACGTACAAATTTAGCCATTGCTGGAGGCGTAAATGTGAGTATTGATGCTAACAAATACAGCATGCTAAGTTCTGGGCAATTTATATCGAGTGACGGACATTGCCAGAGTTTTGGTGAAGGCGGCGACGGATATATTCCGGGAGAAGGTGTTGGCGCAGTTGTACTGAAAAAATTATCAGAAGCAGTAAAAGATAAAAATCATATTTACGGAATTATAAAAGGAAGTGCATTAAATCACGGTGGAAAAACGAACGGTTATACAGTTCCAAATCCGAATGCACAAGCAAGTGCAATTTCGAGAGCGTTGCGAGAATCTGGAACAGATCCGAAACATATTAGCTTTGTAGAAGCACACGGAACAGGAACAAAATTGGGCGATCCGATAGAAATTACAGCATTAACTAAAGGATATCAGTTAAAAGCAGGCGAAAGTCGTTGTTTGGTAGGATCTTCCAAATCCAATATTGGACATTGTGAATCTGCGGCAGGAATTGCAGGTCTTACAAAAGTGTTGCTTCAAATGAAGTATAAACAAATTGTTCCATCGTTGCATTCAGCAAAATTGAATCCTAATATAGATTTTGAAAAGTCTCCGTTTGAGATCAATCAAACCTTAAGAAATTGGGAGAAACCAACAGTTGACGGAAAACAAATACCACGTACCGCAGGATTATCTTCTTTTGGCGCTGGCGGATCTAACGCGCATATCATCATTCAAGAATATGATACTACTGTAAATGAAACTATACTAAATAGTCCGTATGCAATTGTGCCATTATCAGCTAGAATTGATGAGCAATTAAAACAAAAAGTACATGAACTTTATAATTTTATTGAACGCACGCACGCATCATCTGAAGAAAAAATCGATCTATTTCAATTAGCATATACATTGCAAATAGGAAGAGAAGCGATGGACGAACGTGTTGGTTTTATAGTGAATTCAATTGAAGAATTACTAGAGAAACTGAAAGCGTTTGTGAACGGAGAAGAACAAATTGAAGGTGTATTTCACGGACAAGTGCAGCAAAACAAGGAAACAATCTCGCTTTTTAATACAGATACCGATTTTGAAGAAACGATTGCAAAATGGATTACTCAAGAAAAATATGATAAGATAGTTGGACTTTGGGCGAAAGGATTGAATTTAGATTGGAACAAGTTTTACAACGATGAAAAAATTCAATTACTAAGTTTACCAACATATCCGTTTGCAAAAGAGAAATATTGGAATGCACCTGAATTAAGAGGAAAACTTGAAGTAAAAGAGAATGTTGCTACAATATTACATCCATTAGTACATGCAAATACATCTGATTTAGAGCAACACACCTATAGTACAATTTTTAGTGGTGAAGAATTTTTTATAAAAGATTACCAATTAAAACTCAATGGAGAAGATGCTCAAAAAGCATTGCCGGCTTTGGCAGCTTTAGAAATGGCTCGTGCGGCAATTGAACGTGCAAAACCAATATTGGATGCTTCAACTTCTTTTGAATTGCGCGAAATATCATGGGGAAAACCATTTGTCCTTAACGGAAATACAAAAATTGATATTGCTTTATTCAAAACGGCAAATGATCAAATTGACTTTGAAATATATAGCGGTACCAATGGCGGCGAAATTATTCATTCGCAAGGTTTGGCAGTTTATGTAGATAAACAACAAGCAATTCGCTATGACTTAGAAGATTTAAAAAATCAATTGGAGAAAAAAACTTGGGAAGCAAAAGATGTATACAATGCTTTCAGTCAGATAGGTTTTAATTATGGAACAACAACGCAAGTAATTGAAGCTATATATCGCAGTCAAAATCAGCTTTTAGCGGAAATTCGGTTGCCTAAAGTAATTGAAGAAAGCGAAGCAGATTTCGTATTGCATCCAACTATTTTAGATAGTGTAGTGCAAGCGTCAATCTGTTTGCATACAGATTTGAAACTCGTTGCAAATCATACATTTACGCCAGTTTCAACGGATTCAATTATTATACACAAAGCGTTCGAAAAAGAAATGTCAGTTTTTGTTCGATATGCACAAAATGATGCTTCAAACAATACGATTTGTATTGATGCAGATATATGTGATGCTAACGGAAATGTTTGTGCGCAAATTATAGGTTTACAGTTGCAACAAATTGAATTGAACGAAGTGCTTCATGCAAATACAGCAATCAATTTAATTCCAAAAGTAGAAACAATTTCGATTTCAGAATTGGACAAACCAAGTGCTGTAAAACTGAGTGATTTCAATTCACAAAATTCAATTGTATTAAAAAGAATTTCAGAAAAGCCAACAACTGTAACTTTAGGTATTGCGCAAAAAGTAGAAGATGCTACAATAAGTGTTAAAACGATTGAAGCTCCGAAAATACAGTTAAACAATCTAGCGGAAGCTTCTAGTTCCGGAAGTAAAACAGAAGTCAAACTTCGAAAAATAACAATTCCAGATACTGATTCAACTTCGAATATTTCTAACGATGCAGTAACACCAAAACCCACGGAAGTTGTCAGTGAAAAAGGTTCGGGACAATCAAAAGAGCAACTAAAACAAATGCTTATAAATACATTGGCGAAATCGCTGTACTTAGAATCTTCTGAAATTGACCCAGACAAATCATTTACAGACATTGGTTTAGATTCTATTGTTGGTGTTGAATGGATAAAAATAATCAACAAAAATCTAGATATGGAGTTGTCTTCCACAAAAATATACGATTACGCTACCATCAATGAACTTGCGAAATTTTTAACTAAAGAAGTAAGTTCAAAGCAAGGAACATCAACAACAGTTTCGTAAAGATTCAGTCTATCAAAATACCTACGGGAAACAAAATATAACCACACAAAGAACACTCAACAAAAGCCAAAAATGAATAGTTTAACCAAGATACAAATACAGAATTCTCTAATCAAAAGTCTCGCTGCGGCACTTTATTTAGAGCCTTCTGAAATAGACGCTGACAAATCGTTTACAGACATAGGTCTGGATTCCATTGTTGGTGTGGAGTGGATAAAAGCTATCAATAAAGAATTCGGTCTTGAACTTTCGTCGACAAAAGTTTACGACTATTCAACAGTCAATGAATTAACGGCGTTTTTAGTTAAAGAATTAGCAAACAAACCAACTTCAGTTGTTGAAGAAAAACCTACACAAACACCTATTGAAGCGAAACCATCAATTAAAGTTGAAGCAGTCGTTAAACCGAAAGTACAGATACAATCACCAATACAAGTAATAGCTGAACCACAACCGCAATCTAGTGCAACGCTAAACAGTTTAAAATCGTTTCCAACACTTACTAAAAAGACACGTGAAAAGCAGGTTGAAAAGGTTGTAAAATCTGAAAAGGGTTTTGAAGATGAAAAAATTGCCATTGTCGGAATCTCTGGAAGATATCCGCAAGCAAAAAACTTAGATCAATATTGGGAAAATTTAAAAGCTGGTAAAAACTCAGTCGTAGAAATTCCAAAATCTCGTTGGGACGTTGATAAACATTACGATCCAGATCCGACGAAAAAAGATAAAATCTATTGCAAATGGTTAGGAATGTTGGACGATGTAGATTGTTTTGATCCTTTATTCTTTCAAATTTCTCCAGCGGAAGCAGAAACGATGGATCCGCAACATCGTATTTTCTTAGAAGAAAGTTACAAAGCTTTTGAAGATGCTGGATATGCACGAAAAACGTTGAGCGACGAAAAATGTGGCGTGTACATGGGAATTATGAGTAATGAATATTCCTATATCATGTCTAAAGATGAATCTAATTCGTCTGTAAACACGACGGCAAATAGTTTTGCAATTGGCGCGGCACGGATTTCTTACTTTCTAAACTTAAAAGGTCCTGCAATTCCTTTTGATACTGCATGTTCCTCATCATTAGTAGCAATGCACGTAGCATGTCAAGGACTTTTAAACAACGAAATTGACATGGCACTTGCTGGTGGAGTTAGTTTATATTTAGCACCAGAATCGTATTTCGGAATGTGCCAAGCAGGTATGTTATCAGCCGAAGGGCAATGTAAAACATTTGACGATTCGGCAAACGGATTCGTTCCAGGAGAAGGCGCAGGAGCAGTTGTACTCAAACGATTAAAAGATGCAGAAAGAGACAACGATCATATATATGGAGTTATTCTTGGATCAGGTATTAATCAAGATGGAAAAACCAACGGAATTACCGCGCCAAGTGTAAACAGTCAAATAGAATTAGAACGCGAAATTTATTCCCGATATAACATTGATCCAGCTACGATAAGTTATGTAGAAGCGCACGGAACAGGAACAAAATTGGGCGATCCGATAGAATTGGAAGCTTTATCAACCTCTTTCAGTGAAAAAACTGATAAACGTAATTATTGCGCTATTGGTTCTGTAAAAAGTAATTTAGGACACACCTCTGGAGCGGCAGGAATGGCAAGTTTGCACAAAGTATTGCTTTCTATGCAAAACAAAACTTTAGTGCCGAGTTTAAATGTTGAAAAAGAAAATGTGATCTTCGATTTTGAAAAATCACCATTTTACATTTCAAGAGAGACAAAAGAATGGAATCAGCTTCCAGGTATTGAAAGTCCGTTGCGTAGAGCTGCAATTAGTGCTTTTGGCTTCAGCGGAACCAATGCACACGTGGTTATTGAAGAATATCCGCAAGAAAAAAATGATGCTAACAAACGTCCTGCAATTGATGCTTCTGGTGTACTGATCGCAATTTCGGCGCGCACAGAAGATCAATTACAACAAAAAGTTACTGATTTATATGATCATATCTCATCAAAAAAATCATCAATTAATCTTGAAGATGTAGCATATACGCTTCAAGTTGGGAGAGAAGAAATGAAAAAGCGTGTAGCAATTGTTGTCAATTCAGTAGCGCAACTTTGTGATAAACTTGAAGAATATATTATTGGAACTGGAAACATCCCAAATCTATACACAACAAAATCGTCTAAAAATGCAGAAACATTTGAAGCTGACGAAGCTTTTGAAAAACTGGTAGACGAATGGATTACTGCCAAAAATAATACAAAACTAGCCGAAATTTGGGCAAATGGTTTTGAATTGGATTGGAATAAATTCTACGGAGATCACAAACCAAACCGTATAAATTTACCAACATATCCTTTTGCGAAAGAAAAATATTGGGCACCAAAACCACAGAATTTAGAAATACTAGATACGCTCACTGATTCCATTGCAGATAGTATAGTTGATAACTTAACGGACACGATTATCAGTGCTGATGTCATAAAACAGAGCGAAGAAAAACCTTCAAAACAGTATTATCGTACACGTTGGGAAGCAATGACATTAGCGCAAAATTCTGAAGATGAAGCGAAACTAAATGGTCCGGTATTAATATTTGATGTCAATGGTGAATTATTCAAGACGTATAAAAATAAGTACAATCAGTCGCAGGACGAAAACAATATTGTCTTTGTAAAACTAGGTGGTGTATTTGAAGAATTAGACGCAAACGTTTATAGTATAAACCAAGAACGTGAAGAAGATTTCATTCAGCTTCTTGAAACGTTGGAAAACAAAAAATTACTTCCTTCTAAAATAATTTATCAAAGTTCTTTACAGCTTTCGCTGGAAGAAAAAAGCGGCGTAACACAACAGCTGAATTCAGGAATATATGCACTCTTTTTCTTGAGTAAAGCGTTGATGCGATTAAAAACGCAAAAACCACTCAAAATACTAACGCTTCTTCCAAATACTGATACTTTAGAAACTCCATTGAATGAAGCTCTTGGAGGGTTTTTCAAAACACTTACGTTAGAAAATCCAAAATATCAGGCTAAAATTATACTGCTTGATCACAAAAAAGAAGATCAAATAAATGTTTCAGATAAACTGCAATTAACTACCAATGAATTTGAAGATGAAAACTGGAATAAAAATGAAGTAAAATATATATTCCACAAAAACAATCAGTACAAACGTTACATTAGAACGTTAACTTCGTTTACGCCTGCGCAAAACAACCTAACGGATTTGCCAATAAAACACAACGGAGTCTATCTTATCTCTGGCGGAATTGGCGGATTAGGTTATCTATTTAGCGAATATCTAGCCAAAAAGTTTCAATGTAAATTAGTGCTTTTTGGAAGATCGCCTCTAAATGAAAAGCATCAAGAAAAACTTGACAAACTAAAAGCATTCAATACAGAAGCATATTACATTCAGGCAGATGTTACAAATCTGGAAGACATGGAAATGCTTGTGAAAGTAACCAAAGACAAATTTTCTCATATCAATGGAATCATTCACAGTGCTGGTGTAAGTAGAGATAGTTTTATTTTAAAGAAGACTACGGAAGAAATGCAACAAGTGATTGACCCGAAAGTTTATGGAGCAATCAATTTGGATAAAGCTACTAAAGACGAAAATTTAGATTTATTTGTACTATTCTCTTCCATTGCTGGCGTATTAGGGAACTTTGGGCAATGTGATTATGCATACGGAAATCACTTTTTAGACGCTTTCGCTGGATACAGAAATACCTTAGCAAATGATAACGAACGTTTTGGTAAAACACTTTCTATAAACTGGCCATTTTGGAAAGATGGAGGCATACAACTTCCAGAAAATGAAATAGAACAAGGAAAAAAACTCATCGGAATTTATCCTATTGAAACAGCTATTGGACTCGAATATTTTGAACAATTTCTATGTTCAGACATCACGCAAGGAGTTGCTTTATATGGAAAAGCATCAAAAATTAGTGCGTATCTTCAACAGGAAACAACAAATGAAAACGAAGAAAGTAAAGCAGTTTCAACCACAATAGATATTTCAGTAATAGACACTTCCGTTTTATTAGAAAAAACAGAAACATATCTAAAAGAACTTATTGGAACAGAAATAAAACTAGATCCAGCACGTATAGATAGTGACGAAAAATTTGATGCATTTGGTATAGATTCCATTATTATTGGAAGAATAAATCTTACGATAGAAAAAGATCTTGGTTCTCAATCAAAAACATTGTTATATGAGTTTCCAACGATCAAAGAATTATCCGCACATTTACATGTAGAAGCAAAACAGCAACTCATAAAGTTGTTTGATATGTCTCCAAAAAATGTTGAGGTAGCAATTGTAACGAAAGAAACCAAAGTAGTTGCAACGCCAGCATACACAGAAGAAAAAGGAATTGATTCTCATGTTGAAAATGAACCAATCGCAATTATTGGTGTTCATGGAATCTATCCAAAATCGGAAGACGTAAATAAATACTGGGAAAACATCAAAAAAGGAAAAAACTTAGTAGATGTAGTTCCAGAAGATCGTTGGGATTGTGAAGCATATTATGATGAAAATCCTGAAAAATCTACCGAAGGGAAAATTTATAGCAAATGGGGAGGATTTATAAAAGATGTAGACAAATTTGATCCTAAATTCTTCAACATCACTACGGAAGATGCGAATATGATGGATCCGCAAGAACGATTATTTTTAGAATCAGTTTGGGGAACTATTGAAGATGCCGGATACACTAAAAATAGTTTAAAAACGCATTACAGCAAAGGCAAAGGTTCCGATGTTGGCGTATTTGTAGGCGTAACAACGCACACGTATAATCTAATCGCTTTAGACGAATGGAACAAAGGTAATTACTTAAACTCTAGTTCATTAACTTGGTCAATAGCAAACAGAGTCTCGTATTTAATGGATTTTCAAGGACCAAGTATGCCAATTGATACGGCATGTTCATCGTCGTTAGTATCCATTCACATGGCGTGCGAAAGTCTTCGGAAAAAAGAATGTCAAGTAGCCATTGCTGGAGGCGTAAACTTATATTTACATCATTCCAAATATCATTCTTTATGTAAAAAAGGAATGCTTGCCAAAGGAAATAAAAATTACAGTTTTGGCGCAGGCGATGACGGATTTGTTCCTGGAGAAGGCGTAGGTTCCGTATTACTAAAACCGTTGAGTAAAGCAATCGCAGACAAAGATCATATTTACGCAGTTGTAAAAGGAAGTGCAGTTGGACATGGCGGAAGCTCAAATGGCTATTCGGCACCAAATCCGAACTCGCAAGCAACACTAATTGAAGAAACGTTGCAAAATGCAAAAGTACATCCTGAAACAATTAGTTATGTGGAAGGACACGGAACGGGAACGCAATTGGGCGATAGTTTGGAAATATTATCCTTAAACAATGCTTTCAAATCTAAAGTAGAAAAGAAACAATTCTGTTCTATAGGTTCTGTCAAAGCCAACATTGGACATACAGAATCGGCAGCTGGAATTGCTGGAGTTACAAAAATTCTCTTGCAATTAAAACATAAATTACTTGCGCCGACAATCAACTCGGAAGAGGTAAATCCGAATATAAACTTTGAAAAATCGCCTTTCTATCTGCAACATACCTTATCAAAGTGGGAACATTTGCCAAATGTGCCACGACGCGCGCTCATCAACTCATTTGGTGCTGGTGGCGTAAATGCGTGTTTAGTTTTAGAGGAATTTGTGGATGCTAAAACTAAGGTAGAAAAACCAAAAGAAACGGGTTCGCATTTAATTGTATTCTCTGCAAAAAGCAACGAAAGTTTACTGAAATATGTAAATAAATATCTCATTGTCTTAGGAGAAAATAGAAATCTTAGTCTGGCGGACTTAGCATACACGCTTCAAACAGGACGAGAAGCAATGCAAGTACGATTGGCTTTTATTGTTTCAAATAGGATAGAATTAATGGAGCAAATAAAAAATTGGAAACAAGATATTTCAGATAAAAATATCTTTGAAACAAAAGAAGGAACGGTTCAAACCATAAAAAATCCTACCAAAGAAGAAAAGATACATATTGATTCTTTACTAGAAAATAAAAATCTAACGGAGCTTGCTAAAATTTGGATTGAAGGAATAAAAATGGATTGGGAAAATCTGTACACTACTGTAGATGAGCCAAAACGAGTTTCTTTGCCAACCTATCCGTTTGCAAAAGAACGCTATTGGATTACAGATAATACGCCGACAAACAAACAAACGAAAACCGCCAGAAACAACACGGAACAATTACATCCATTGGTTTCTCATAACATTTCTACGTTGCGTCAAATAGGATTTAGTTCGTTATTGGACCATACTGAATACTATGCAGAAGATCACAAAGTAAATGGCGTAAAAATATTTCCAGGAGCAGGATTTCTTGAAATAGCGAGTGTTTCAGGAAGTTTGGCAGGAGAGAAAAAAGTACAGAAAATCAAAGATATCGTTTGGATTCATCCATTAACATTTCAAGATGTTCCTAAATCAATTCAAACATATCTAAAACAAAGCGGAAGCGGAACACAATATGAAGTAACTTCATTGAACGAAGTTAGCGAGCGAATTACACATTGCGAAGGAAAAATATTGTACCAAGATAATTCAAATCATTCCAATGGAGTTGATGAAAAAATAGACCTTGAAGCATTAACAAATACATGTCACACAACCATAACGAGTAGCAACTATTACGAATCTTTTGAGAAATCAGGAATCAAATATGGCGCTGCTTTTCAAACCGTTCGTGAATTGCATATTAGTGATTCATTTGCGTTGGCAAAACTTGAAATTGCAACAAATTTACAAACTGATTTTGATCAATATATGTTGCATCCAAGTCTATTAGATGGCGCGCTTCAAACTGTTGCAGGATTAGTAGGAAGCACAAATACTGATAAATCATACCTGCCATTTGCAATTGATGAATTAGAGATTATTCGTCCGTTAACGCAAACGTGTTATGCTTTCGTTGAATTTGCAGATCATAAAGGAAATATGCAATCAGACATTAAAAAATTCAACATTCAAATCGTAAATAGAAAAGGAGCGTTGCTTGTGCGTATAAAAAACTTTTATGCCAGAGCAATTGCTACCGTTGAAACACCGTCGCAACAAGCAACCGTGTCTCAATAATCAAATTAGTACAGTTTTAATTTATCAAACAAATGACTATGTCAAAATTTAATAAAGCTAGTGAAGAATATCCTGTTGGTGTATTTGCATCTGAGTTTACAGGCAATGAACTCTTTTTAGCAGATCATATCATACAAGGTCAAAAAATTCTTCCAGGAATGGCATATTTAGAAATTTCTAGAGCTGCTGTTGCGAATTCTATCGATATTTCAGAAGACGAAATGATCGTATTAGAAGATAGCGTTTTTGTGCAAGCAATTCTAGTTTCTCAAAAACGAGAAGTGGAAGTAAAGGTATATCCTGGCGCATCTGGAGAATTTGGAGTGGAAGTAAGTACGAGTCAAGGTGTGCACTTTCAAGCGAAAGCTATTGTACAGAAAAAACAGCAAGTGCATGCAGATGAGAATATTCCAGAAAGACTAGATCTTGATGCGCTAAAAGAAGCATGTAATAAACCTGGTCCAGAAAAAAGTGTGTTTTATCAAAACATGCGAAAACGAGAAGTATTTTTAGGCCCAAGTCATCAAGGTATCCAAACTATTCATGTTGGCGACAAAGAAGCGTTGGTTCATTTATCGTTGCCAGGATCGAGCAGTAGAACGATGATGATGGATCCTGGAATGTTGGACAGTGTTATTCAAGGTGGAATAGCTTTGGCGAGTAATCCTGAAGCGAATGTTGTGCCTTTTGCTGTAAAAAACACTTTTGTTTTTGGCGCGTTAACAGACAATATGTACACGCATATTGTAAAGACTGATGACGGAATGGACTATACCGTTTCTGATGAAAATGGCGAAGTAAAAGTCATGATAAGAGGTTTTATGGCGCGTGAAATAGAAATCAATACGCCAGAAGATCAGCTTGTATATTACAAATCGGAATGGTCTGAAGAAGAAGATTCGGAAGCAGACGATTCTAACACAACTAAAATAAAAGGTAGTGATAGCTATAACAATTTAGTCAAATCAGTATTTTCAAAAGTAAAACAACTTATTGAAGATAAAACACCGCAACATACCATTGAAGTTTCGTTGCCAAAAGACAAACCTGCGTGGAAAGGAATTATAGGTCTTTTAAGAACAGCTTCTATTGAATATCCTAAAATTGATTTCAATCTAAAAGTAGAAAACAAACTAGTAAATAATACGCATACAGAAATAGAATTATCGGAAACTTCAGATGAAAACTGGGCATCCAATAAACATATTTTAATTACTGGAGGACTTGGAGGCGTTGGAAAACTTATCTGTTTTGACATTGCCGAAAAAAGCAAAGGTTGTCACCTAATTCTTGTTGGTCGAAGTGAACTTCGCAACGATAAAAAAGAAATAGTAAAAGAAATTACGGCTAAAGGAATCAAAATTACATATGATATTTGTGATGTAAGCAACCAAAAAGAAGTAGCTGATTTAATAGCAAAACATCCTGAAATTAATGGTGTCATTCACTGTTCGGGAACAAATGCAGATAATCTGATAACGAAAAAAACAGTTAAAGAAATTGATGAGGTGTTAGCTCCAAAAGTTGCAGGTTTAGACTATTTAGATCAAGCAACAGCAAAATTAAAACTAGACTATTTCGTTACGTTTTCATCAATTGCTGGAGCTTTAGGAAATGCTGGTCAGGCAGATTATGCTGCGGCAAATGCGTATATGGATGCATATATGATTGCGCGCGCAGAACGCGTAAAGAATAATGAATGTTACGGGAAAAGTGCCAGTATCAATTGGCCTTTATGGGAAAGTGACGGAATGCAGTTAGACGCAGAAACGAAGAAAAACCTAGAGCAAGTACTTAAAATTAAACCATTACCTGGGGAATTTGGATTAATAGCATTAAAAGAAATCTTAAACAGTGAAGCGCAACAAGTTGTTGTTTTATATGGAAATAAGAAAAATATTAAAAGCTTATTTGACAAACCTAAGAAGAAGAAAAAGGTTGTTCAAAAAACACAGCAATCAGAAGAAACTGGACAAAATTCGGGAGCAGGCGATTTAGCAAAACAAATTTTACAAAATGTAAAAGAGCAAGTTGCTGCACATTTAAAAAGACAAATAGACCAATTAGATGATACCGAAGATTGGGCAGAATTTGGGTTCGACTCTATATTACTTTCAAGTTTTATAAATAAATTCAACGCTAAATTTAATTTAAACTTATTACCAACCGTATTATTTGAGTCAACTAATATTCAAGCATTTAGCGAATATCTTACCGAGAATTATGAAGAGCATTTTTCAAAATTACTCTCTGTAAACTCGAACAATACATCAAAAACAGTAGAAACAGAAGAAGAAACTCCAACGGAAGAAGAAGATATCACAAGTTTTGCGCGCGGTTTCAAACAAAAATATAAAAGCAAAAGTTCGTACAGAGATAAAGATTTAGCTATTGTTGGAATGAGTTGTAATATAGGAGGCGCAAAAAATCCTACCGAACTCTGGAAAATGTTAGTGGAAGAAAAAGATATGATTAGCGAAATTCCTAATGATCGATGGGATTGGAAAGATTATCCAGACATCAGTAAATGGGGATCTTTCATCCAAGATATTGGAAACTTTGATTCGCTCTTTTTTGGAATCTCTCCTGCGGAAGCAATATACATGTCGCCCGAACAACGATTAATGCTTCAATATGTATGGGAATGTATGGAAGATGCAGGATATGCCTCAGACGAACTCAGAGGAACAAACACAGGATTATACATGGGTTGCGGTCCAAGTAGTTATGTGCATTTATTGAGCGAGATGCCAATTGAAGCATATTCGGCAACAGGAATGGTTCCTTCGGTTGGTCCAAACAGAGTAAGCTTTTTAATGGATTGGCACGGACCAAGTAATCCAATTGATACTGCATGTAGTAGTAGTCTTGTAGCGTTGCATCGAGCAATGGAAGCAATTCATTTAGGACATTGCGATCAAGCATTTATTGGAGGCGTCAACGCGCTTCTTACGCCAGATGTATACATTAGTTTCTCCAAATCGGGAATGCTCTGTGAAGATGGACGATGTAAAACATTTTCAGACAAAGCCAATGGATATGTACGAGGAGAAGGAATTGGCGTTTTAATGGTGAAAAAATTAAAAGATGCCATAAGAGATGGAAATCAAATTTATGCAGTTGTAAAAGGAACTTCAGAAAATCATGGTGGACATGCAAATTCGCTGACTGCACCGAATCCGAAATCGCAAGCAGCAGTTATAAAACAAGCTTTCAAAGATGCTGAAATAGATTTCAGTCGTTTGAGTTATGTAGAATGTCATGGAACTGGAACTCCATTAGGCGATCCAATTGAAATAGAAGGATTGAAAATGGTAGCCAAAGAACTTTCGCCAGATGCAAAAGGGGAAGCGCATTGTACACTTGGAAGTATCAAATCGAACATTGGACACTTAGAATATGGAGCTGGAATTGCAGGATTACTAAAAGTGATATTGCAAATGAAAAACAAAAGAATCGTAAAATCATTGCATTGTGATACCGTGAATCCGTATATCCAACTTGAAGGAACGCCATTCAAAATTGCGCATGAATCAAGAGATTGGGAAAATCCATCAGGAAAACCTAGAGTAGCAGGAGTCAGTAGTTTTGGTTTTGGAGGTGTAAACTCTCATATCTTATTAGAAGAATTTCCAGAACAAGAACAAATTTTGGAAGATGAAACTACGATTAGTACTGACAAAAGAGTATTGGTTATTTCGGCAAACGATGAAGAAGGACTCACAAAATACCTTTCGCAATATCAAGACTATATCAAAACAGTAGATCAAAGTGCAAAAACCTTAGAACGTGTTGCGTTTACATTGCAAATAGGTCGTTCTGAAATGCGCGAACGTATTGCTTTTGTAGCAGATTCTTTCGAAGATTGGAGCAAGCAAATTGATGCGTTTTTAAACAAAAATGGAGTCACTCTAGGCGAAAAAATATTTAGAAATTCTGTAGATCGTAAAACAGCCAAAAATGCAGAAAAACTCGATGGAGATGGAAAAGAATATATCAAAAAATTAATTCAAGAAAACAATCATGAAAAAATAGCCCAACTCTGGGTTGAAGGTTCCAAAATCCCATGGGAAGTATTGTATGCTTAATAGTAATAGTAATAGTATAAAAATTAAATTAACAAATTGAACATTTAAAATTATGAAAAAAATTTTTATTTATGTATCGTTATTCATGCTTAGTTTTTTAACGGTTAACTCACAAAATGACACAGTTAGCTCGGATAAAAAAGATGTAAAACAATGGGATTGTTTTATTGGCAGTAGTTTATTTGTTTTAGGGAATTTAGCCTCCGATCCTCCAAATTTTTATCAAATAAATCTTGGATATCGAATTACTCAAAGAGATGTAATTTCTATAGAGGCAATCACTTGGACGTACTACGGTCCTTTGGGAAGACCTTACGGACCAGATCATGGCGATGCAGCCTCAGATTTTCCAGGAAAAGTTAGAGCAATTGGTGCAGGATTAGCGTATCAGCGATTCTTATGGAAACAAGGATATGCGCAGGTTCATATGACAGCTTTGAATCAAAATTACTTAGACCTTTCTGGTGACAAAATTCAAAGTGGTTTTCAATTATTTACGGCACTTCGTGTAGGATATCAGTTCAAATTTCTTAAAAATAGATTTTTCATTGAACCATCACTTGCGGTTACCTTTTGGCCAGTCAACACAAACTTACCAGATTCCTTTCAAGCGCAAGAAGATAGATTTAATAACTATTTCATAGGGGAACCAGGATTGCATTTCGGGTATAATTTTTAGTAATAAATTGAGAATTGAGAATTGAGAACAAAGAATAAAGAGCAAAGAGCAAAGACAAAAACAGAACACAAATGACAAATCAACACTTCGGCTCCGCTCAGTGTAAACACAAATCAACAAATAACAAATCAACAAAGAATAAAAAACCATCCATTAATAAACTAAAAAAATAAATAAATGAAAGTAGTTGGAATTGAAGCAATAAACGTACACGCAGGTGCGGCTTGCTTAGATGTAAAAAAACTAGCAGCACATCGTAATCTAGACATGAACAGATTCGAAAACCTGCTTATGAAAGAAAAAACGGTGGCCTTACCTTATGAAGATCCTATTACCTTTGGCGTAAACGCAGCTAGACCAATAGTAGATGCGCTTAGTCCAGAAGAAAGAGATCGCATAGAAATGGTCATATCGTGTACCGAATCATCTTTTGATTTTGGGAAATCTATGAGTACGTATTTTCACGATCAATTAGGACTAAATAGAAATTGCCGCTTATTTGAATTAAAAAATGCGTGTTATTCTGGGATTGCAGGATTTCAAACTGCGGTGAATTTTATCTTATCGCAAACTTCTCCAGGCGCAAAAGCATTGGTCATAGCAACGGATGTTTCACGATTTATGGTAGAAGAAGGTGGAAGTGCGCTTACTGCCGATTGGTCTTTTGCCGAACCAAGTGGTGGCGCAGGAAGTGTAGCAATGATCGTGAGCGATCAACCACATATTTTTCAAATAGATGTTGGAGCTACTGGATATTACGGATATGAAGTTATGGATACGTGCCGACCAACAGCTGATGGCGATGCAGGAGATTCAGATTTATCACTGCTTTCTTATCTTGATTGCTGTGAAAATGCATACCTAGAATATGCAAAACGTGTAGAAGGTGCTGATTACAAAACAAGCTTTGATTATTTGGCTTTTCATGCTCCTTTCGGAGGAATGGTAAAAGGTGCGCACAGAAACATCATGGGAAAAGTAACCAAAACTCCGCTTAAAGAAATAGAAGAAGATTTCCAAAGAAGAGTAATGCCAGGATTAGATTACTGTCAACGTGTTGCCAATATTATGGGCGCAACAGCATTACTATCGCTAGTAAGTACAATTGCAAACGGAAATTTTGATACACCAAAACGTATCGGATGTTTTTCTTATGGTTCTGGATGTTGCTCTGAATTTTTCAGTGGAGTTGTGAACAAAGAAGGACAAGAACGTCTACTAGCACTTGGTATTAAAGAAAAGCTAGACAAGCGGTACGAATTGACAATTGAAGAATATGAGCAATTACTAATCAACAGTAACGCAGTCAAATTTGGAACGCGTAACACCAAATTAGATACGACCTTCATTTCACAGGCTCGAAAAGCACTAGGAGAAGAAACCTTATTTTTAAAAGAAATTAAAGAATTTCATAGAGAATACGAATGGATATCATAAACGACATAACATACGATACCTTAAAAGTACGGTTTGAAGATGACATTTGTTTTCTTCAAATCTATCGTCCGGAACAGAACAATACGATCAACGATCGTCTGATTGAAGAATTCAAATTAGTCCTAGACAAATGTGAAGAAGACGCTAAAATTATAGTGTTAGAAGGATTGCCAGAAGTATTTTGCTTCGGAGCAGATTTCAAAGCGATTCAAGAAGAAACTGGTGGCGACATAAGTCAGCAAGAACGAAATCCTGGCGCATTATACGATCTTTGGTCACGATTAGCTTCTGGACCTTATGTAACAATTGCGCATGTAAGAGGAAAAGTAAATGCAGGTGGCGTAGGATTTGTAGCTGCTTGTGATATTGTACTTTGTGAAGACAAAACCATATTCAGTCTTTCTGAATTACTATTTGGTTTAATGCCTGCATGTGTATTACCTTTTCTAATTCGTAGAATGGGATTTGCAAAAGCGAACTACTTAACCTTAATGACGCAACCTGTTTCAGCGCAACAAGCAATAGAATGGGGACTTGCAGATGCTTGCGAAGAAAATTCTAAAAATTTGCTGAGAAAACACTTATTACGCCTTCGCAGATTGAACAAAACAGGAATCAAAAGGTATAAAAAATACATGAATACTTTAGACGATTTTCCTGAAGTATCAAAAGCTGATGCCATAGCGGGAAACATCGAAGTTTTCTCGGATGAAGAAAATATTAATAAAATAAAAAGGTTCGTAAACACTGGGAAGTTTCCGTGGGAATCAGAATAAATAATATGGAACAAGTTGTTGAATTGACTGAAGTTGGTGAAGGTATCATCCAAATAAAAATGCAAGACAAAGAAAGTAAAAACACTTTTTCTCAAGCACTTACTGCTGGGCTTATGGAAGCCTTTAATCACGTTAAAAACGAAACAAAATATAAAGTCGTTGTTCTCACAGGATACGATACGTATTTTGCTAGTGGAGGCACGCAAGATCAACTGATGAAACTAACGGAAGGAAATTCAAAATTTACAGATTTTGACCTTTACAGCTTGTCCTTAAACTGTCCAATTCCTGTCATAGCCGCAATGCAAGGTCACGGAATTGGTGGCGGATTTGCGATGGGTTTATTTGCTGATTTTGTAATACTAAGTCAAGAAAGCATTTACACAACCAATTTTATGAACTACGGATTTACACCAGGAATGGGAGCGACGTACATTCTTCCTAAAAAAATGGGGATTGTATTGGCAGAAGAAATGTTGCTCACAGCAAAAAAATATCGTGGAGAAGAATTACAAGCAAGAGGAATTCCTTTTCCAGTATTACGTCGTGACAAGGTAATGGATTACGCATATGAATTGGCAGCAACTATAGCCGAAAAACCAAGAGTATCTTTGGTTACTCTGAAAGATCATTTAGTTGGAGAAATGAGGCAAGAACTTCCAAAAATTATTGAAGAAGAAGTAAAAATGCACGCAATAACCTTTGCACAACCTGAAGTGAAAGATAGAATCAAAACACTATTTGGTAATTAATTTAAAACACTATTTTTTTGTTTAAATAGCTATAATTTTTTCAATCAACCAACAACCAGTAATCAGTAATCAGTATTCAGTATTCAGTCAAGAAAGATTCATAGTTGAAATAAAAAGTATTTCTTTTAAGACCAAAGACCAAAGACCAAAGACCAAAGACCAAAGACCAAAGAAATTATAAATGTAAAATGCTAAATTTTAAATATAAAAGTATTTTCCAGTAACCAGTAACCAGTAACCAGTAACCAGCAACCAACAAAAGTACATGAGTAAAAAAAATGTCTTCATGTTTTCGGGACAAGGTTCTCAATATTATCAAATGGGGAAAGAACTCTATGAAAATCATAAAGTTTTCAACTATTGGATGGATGCGTGTAATGAAATCGTTTCTCCGTTGATTAAAACTTCTTTAACCGAAATCATTTATAACAAAGATAAAAGAGGAGAATCGTTTGACCGATTGTTACACACCAATCCTGCACTGTTAAGTATTCAATATAGTATGTTTCATGTGTTGAAAGATTTGGGAATTCAACCAGATTATGTATTAGGATATAGTTTAGGAGAAATCACAGCAGCGATGGCTTCGGAAGTTTTAACGCTTGAAGATGGATTGAGTTTCGTAACAGACATGGCAGATTTTGTAGAAGAAGAAACTCCAAAAGCGACAATGTTAGCCATTATGGCTGGAAAAGAAATTGTATTAGACTACTCAGATCTTTTTTCGAAATGTTGGATTATAGCAACCAATTTCTCAGGAAGTTTTGTTGTGTGTGGATTGCCAGAAAACGTAAGTTCGCTACAAAATGCATTGCGTCAAGATGGGATTACAACGCAGGAATTGCCAGTAAATAACGGATTTCATACTCCAATTATTGATGATTTAGAACAAAAATTCAAAAAAAGAGTCAAAGAAATAAAACTGTCAGATGCTAAAATTCCAATAATTTCTTCGAAAGAATATGACATTGTTCAAGAGGTAAGTCATGACTACTTTTGGGAAGTTATTCGATATCCTGTCAATTTTCAAACAACAGTTAAAAACACGGTAAAAAATAAAGAGTGCATTTTTATAGATTTAGGACCAAGTGGTTCGCTTGCTACTTCCGTTAAATATATAGTGGATTCAAATTCAGGTGCTGTTCCGTTGCAGATTCTAAATCAATACGGTAAAAACCTAGAGGCATTAGAAAAATTTAAGGCTAATTTTTCTGCGAATCAATAATTTTCAAGATTGCTGTAAAATTTCTTTTTTCTTAATCGAGTTTACTAAAAAATATAAAAACAAACGTATGTTTATCTCATATTGTATGAATAAAATTGAAACATTTACTTATGAATGAAAACGCTTTTGATTCTGATAAGGAAGGATTGGAGCCACAAGTTGTGGTATTGAAAGTATCTAACATGTTCATGATAAACTATAACTATCTGATTATTGATCACATAAATAGTGAATCAATACTCTTAGACCCAGCATGGGAAATGGATAAGATTGAACTTGCGTTAGAAGCGAGTCGAACTACCTTAAAAGGAATCTTACTTACGCATTCTCATTTTGATCATTTACACCTTGCCAGACCGCTTGCTGAAAAATACGACTGTCCAATATGGATGTCACGCGAAGAAATAACAATTTCCAAGTACAGCGCTCCACAATTACAAGGGATTGGTACAAAACCATTTTGGGTAGGATCTTTAAAAATAAAACCATTATTTACTCCTGGACATACGCTGGGAAGCATGTGTTATCTTATCGGGAATAACTTATTCAGTGGCGATACGCTGTTTTATGAAGGTTGTGGTTTATGTCCCGATATTGAGTCGGCATACGATATGTTTGATAGTCTAAAACAAATTACGAATACTGTAAAACCAACTACCCGAATTTTTCCGGGACATAAATACGTGAAAGACCCTGGGCAGGTATTTTCTTCCGTATATCAAAATAATATCTACTTACAATTTAATAACAAACATGATTTTGCTTCCTATCGACTAAGAAAAGGACAAAATCATTCAAAATTTTTCGAATTTCAATAAAGCGATCATCGCTAATTATCTTAAATTACCATAAATCAAAATAGCTAACTTAAAAATTAAATTATGTCAAAAGAACACGTATTTGGAGTTGTAAAGAATATAATAACAGAAATACTTCCAGATGTAGA
Organism: Kordia antarctica; assembly: GCF_009901525.1. Lineage (NCBI taxonomy): Bacteria > Pseudomonadati > Bacteroidota > Flavobacteriia > Flavobacteriales > Flavobacteriaceae > Kordia > Kordia antarctica. Next base: position 1,714,896 of record NZ_CP019288.1, on the reverse strand, counting down.
TCCGGCACAAATTACCATCGATAAACAATTAAAAGATATCGGAGCAAACTCCATTGACCGAATGGAAATCGTAACCATGTCCATGCGCGAATTAGAAATCAAAATACCATTAATGAGCTTTGCAGGCGTGAGCAATATTGAAGGAATGGTAGATGTATTAAATAAAAATTACCAGCAATAAGAAACCAAAGGAAAAGGAATACATAATGCAAACGAATAGTAGTATTGGAATCACTGGAATGGGGATAATTTCTTCTATTGGAGATAATCTCACCTCTTTCAGTGCTTCTTTAAAGCAAGGTACATCAGGCATAAAACACGTTAATTTGAGTTCTGAACCAAAATTATCGGTAAACATTGCGGCTAAAATTCAGGATTTTTCTTTTGTAGAAAAATTAAAAAATATTCAAAATATTCCTGAAGAAATGTTTGCAAAAGCGAAGCGTTTGGGACAAAGAGCACCTTTTGGGATTCAAACTTCTATACTATCTGCGTTGCAAGCTTGGGAACAAGCACGTTTATTTGAGTCAACTACTTCGTCAGAAAAAATCGGATTGGTGATAGCTGGACAAAATAGTACACAAAATTATCAATATGACCTTATTTCGCAATTCAAGGAAAACCCAGAATATCTATCGCCTCGGTATGCACTTGAATTTTTAGAAACCAATCAAGTTGGAGTTTTAAGTGAACTATTTGATATTGAAGGCGAAGGTTTTGTGGTTGGCGGCGCATCTGCCACAGGAAATGTAGGCATTATAAAAGGACATCAATTAATACAATTAGGTATTGTTGATGTATGTTTAGTAGTTGGCGTTGTAGCGGATCTTTCTCCAATAGACATTCAAGGTTTTATAAACATTGGTGCTATGGGCGGAAAAAAATATAGCAATCAACCAGAAAAAGCATGTCGTCCATTTGATGAAAATCATGAAGGTTTTATTTATGGACAAGCTAGTGTGAGTATAATTCTAGAATCGGAAACAAGTGCAACTAAAAGAGCTGTTTCGTCATTGGCAAACATCAAAGGATATGCATTTATTCTTGATAAAAATAGTTCAGCAAATCCAAACATGAATGGCGAAGTAAAGGCAATGCTTTTGGCGTTAGAGCGTGCAGGAGTAGAAGCTTCCAACATTAATTACATAAACACGCATGGAAGTTCTTCACCTTTGGGCGATAAAACCGAGGCAGAAGCTATTCATAAAGTCTTTGAAAGTCATGCCTCAAACATATTCTTAAATTCTACGAAAGTATTAACAGGACATTGTTTGTATTCCGCAGGATTAGTAGAAGTAGTAGCAACAGTAGTACAAATGAGAGAAGGGTTTTTGCATCCAAACATAAATTTAGAAACTCCAATTCGGAACGATTTACAATTTTGTGGAACAAAAACTATCAACTTTCAAGCAACAATAGCAATGAGTAATTCTTTTGGTTTTGGTGGAATAAACACTTCAATTGTACTAGAAAAAAATTAAAAATAAAACAATCAACCAAACATAAAATACTATAAAATGAAAAAAACATATTTATTTCCTGGACAAGGTTCTCAAAGAAAAGGAATGGGAGGAGAGCTTTTTGACGAGTTTCCTGCGTTGGTAAAAAAGGCAGATAAAATATTGGGATATTCTATCAAGGAACTTTGTTTAGAAAATCCAGATCAGAAATTAAATCAAACACAATATACGCAACCTGCATTATATGTTGTCAATGCGTTATCATATGAAAAGAAACTAAAAGACGGAGAAAAAGAACCAGATTTCGTAGCAGGTCACAGTTTAGGTGAGTACAATGCATTACTAGCAGCTGGCGTATTTAGTTTTGAAAGTGGTTTGAGACTTGTTAAGAAAAGAGGCGAGTTGATGAGTGAAGCCAAAAATGGTGGAATGGCAGCTATTTTAAATTCTTCGGAAGAACAAATTCAAGAAATACTAAAAGATGCAAAATTATCTACTATTGATATTGCAAACTTAAATGCTTCTTCTCAAATTGTTATTTCAGGTTTACGAGAAGACATTAATAGCGCGCAACCATTTTTTGAAAAGGCAGATGTTATGTTTATTCCATTAAACACAAGTGGCGCTTTTCACTCACGATACATGAAAGAAGCGGCAGACGAATTTGGAAAATTTATCAAGAAAAAAAGATTCAACAAATCAAAAATTGATGTCATTGCCAATGTTACAGGGAAACCTTATGATCAGAGCAATACGTCTCAGCACTTAGTAGATCAGTTGTTTAATAGTGTAAGATGGTCCGAAAGTATGACTTATTTATTACAACAAGAAGACATGGAATTTGAAGAGTTAGGCGTTGGTGACGTACTTACCAAACTGACTGGATATATTAAAAAGGATTTTGCAAAAACGCAAGGTCAATCAGTAGAGAAAAAAGAAGTAGCAACACCAACTGCTTCAAACGAAACTAAAGAACCAGCTAAAAAAGAAGAACCAAAAACACAAGTTGCTAAAGGAAACATATCTTCAGGTGCTACAAAACTGGTTGCACAATGGAATGAAACTAATCCGATTGGAACAAAAGTAATTTCTGATTTCTATGAAAATGAATTAGAAACCAGATCACAAGCAACCATATTATTTGGACATCGTGCAGCAGTATATATGAAAGGATATAACGGATATTTTGACCTAAGAGAAGTGAAACTTGCTCAAAAATAATTCAATGAAAAATAAGCTAATATTTATTTTTTTAGATGGAATTGGCTTAGGGAAAGATGAAGCTACAAATCCATTTACCCAAGTTCCTATGCCAACACTATTTAGTTTAGTTGGAGAGAATTTAACACACAGTACACATGTTGAAAAACAAGGTTTTCTACTAAAGGGAATTGATGCTTGTTTGGGAGTTGATGGAGTTCCGCAAAGTGCAACTGGGCAATCATCGCTATTCACAGGATACAATGCGCAAGCATTTTTGGGACATCATTTAATGGCATATCCAAATGATGAATTGATTGGACTTATTAATAAAAGATCCATCTTTAAATATGCCGAAGAACACAATATAAAAAGCATCTTTGCGAATTCCTACACAGACGGATTTTTCAAAGCGTTTGACAGAAATTCTACAAATTACAGTGTCACTACTCGTTGTGTATTAGCGGGAAAAAGCAGATTTAACACACTAGACGATCTCATTGCTGGAAATGCTGTTCATTGGGATATTACAAATGTAACCTTACAAGATTTACCGAACAATAGAGTTCCTTTAATCGCTCCTTTCAAAGCTGGAGAAAATCTGAAAAATATAACAAATGAGTATGATTTAATTCTCTTTGAATGTTTCTTGCCAGATTTAATAGGACACAGAAAAAACATGGAGAAATCTGTTGAATTTTTAGAAATATTAGACGAATTTCTCAGAGGAATTCTTCATGATAAATCTGAAAATATTCATATAGTAATCAGCAGCGATCACGGAAACATGGAAGACCTTTCGTATGGCGGACACAGTAAAAACGAAGTTCCTTTAATAGTTATTGGCAAAGAAGCACAACAATTCTCGGAAGTAAAAGGAATTGATGAAATATTCGATACGATGTTTTCAAAATTATTTAATGTTGGTTCGAAATAAAAAATTTAATATTCTTTCTAAGAATCTAAATCAAGCTTATATTGAGCAACCAACAACCAACAACCAACAACCAACAACCAGCAACCAGCAACCAACAGCCGTGATAGACATATTCTTCACATCCATTAAAAACCCACTTAAAGAAAATCTTTATGAGGAATATCTATACTTATTGCCAAAAGATTTACGAGAAAGAAATGCGCGATTCATGCGTTGGAAAGACAGACACGCACATTTATTTGGGAAATTGCTATTAATTGAAGCACTCAAAAAGTACAACATAGAAAACAACATTTGGGATCTCATTGTATATAGTAAGCACAAACGACCTTATTTTACCTTGGATGAATATGATTTTAACATCTCACATTCAGGAGATTATGTACTATGTGCGATAGGAAAAAACATTAAACTTGGTATTGATGTTGAAGAAAACCGAGAGCGAAACTTCGATGATTTCCAAAATCTTATGACAACTGCGCAATGGGAAGAAATTCATAGCTCAAAAACTCCGATCAAAACATTCTATAAATATTGGACGATTAAGGAAAGTGTGATCAAAGCAGACGGACGCGGATTTTACATACCTTTAGAAGAACTTGAAGTTGAGAACAATACAGTTCAAGTTGATGATAAACGCTGGTTTATAAACAATTTTGCACTGGCAGAAGGTTACAGCACTGCACTTGCAACAAACAAAGAAGTGAGCTTTAAAATGCACGAATTAGACTTTTATATTTAAATCTAAAATATAAGTAGTTTCTTAAAAATAAGAAACTCATTTAAAACTTCCTGTGATACTTCTTTTTGGAGTGTGATTGGAAGTTTTTTTTATTAAAAATCTTACTTTTTAATATGATTTTACGTGGAATTATTTTAGATTTAGTTTTTTGACTAAATTTTTTGTGTAAACTTGGATTTGGTTGTGATAGAAATAGCAGGAGTTTCTTGGATGAAAAAATTAGAAAAAATGAGTGATTCTTTAATAACGACACTAATTGCTGGAGGTACAGGATTAATTTCTTCTCTTATTACAATATATTGGTTAAAGCCAAAAATCGATAGGAAATTCCACATATTTCAACTTGAAGAAAATTACAAACACGAACAAGCGAAAAAAATAAAAGAAATTATTGGCCAATATAAAAGCCAATTATTGAATAGTGCAGAACATTTACATAGCCGACTAAAAAATTACTCAAAAAATTGTAGCGAAAATTGGCTTGAAGTAAACGGCGATTATCATACAAATCATTATTATATTGATACAATGGTTTATAGATTTTTAAACTTTTTTGCTTACATAAAACTTGTAGAAGATAACTTAGAGTATTTAGATACTACGAATAGTGAAAATGATGATATGGAAATGATTCGATATTTTCGAATATTCGCAGATGTTATTAGTGATGTTGATTTATTTAAAGGTTCGGATTATGATGCAAATAATCAATCTGACCATATTTTTAGGAATAGGTTTGAACAATATTATGAGTGTTTAATTCAAGAGAAAAAAATAATCAGCTTCAATTTATTTGAAGACCGAAAAGATGAATTGATTGAATATATTCAACCAATTTATATGTTTTTTGATGGAATGAATAAAACGGAACCGAGATACAGGCTTGAAAGGCTAAAATGCTTTCATTGTATTTTAATATCATTCCTTAACCATTTTGGTTATGACTTTCAGGAGACTAAACTAACGAAAGTTCAAAAATTAAAGAAATTGCTTGGACCTTTAAAATTTGAAAGTGGACTAAAGATCATAATCAAAAAATATAAATTAAAAGGATCTAAACAGCTAACGGAATTAGTAATCGATAACTATAAATAACGCGAACAATGTATGAAATAATAGAGTTTAATTGCTTAATTTAATGGCAAAGTAGCTTTTACAAGTTCGCCAAGTAATTAAATTTGACAAATTCTTAAAAATAAAATGATAAGGAAAGTTGAAAATTCAGCTTGACTTCACCCGAAAAGATATACACCTCACGTACAATTCAATAAATGACAAACCAAGAATTTAAAATAGAAATTTTAAGACAGCATTGGTTAAAAGACGATGGACTTAATGACAAAGCTGATTTATGTTCGCACGGAGAATTATTTCTGAAAATTGGAAATGAAATTCTTTCGGATTCTGAATCTGACTCTTGGTGTTTGAGCGCAACAGGACTTTATCTACTTCGAACTTTGAAACAAGATTACACCATTGGAGATTTTGATAATTATTTAGTTCCTTGTTGTGGACATTTTATGATTCCGAATGATGAAAAAGATTATGTTCTAATTTATGGATGTAATAATGGAATAGATTTGAATATTAAACACGAAAATGGAATTGTTGAATTCACAACCGAAAAAGGAACGAAAGCAAAAATTCCAATTGATATGTATGTTAATCAAGTTATTGAATTTACAAACCAAATTGAACAATTCTATGGAAATCCAAAAGATAAAGAAGTGCCAAATGATGAATTTACCCAAAATGGTTTTCGTCAATTTTGGATCGAATGGAATGATTTGAAAAATTCTCTATAAAAATTACAGCTGCTTAAATTGAGCAAGAATTTAAGATACAGTCAAAGTTAGAATATTGTTTGAAACTCTAAACGTTGTCTCAGTAAAGTCGAATAGAGCAGTTGTCTGAAGCTCTCGAAGACAACTACCGCTTCTCCTCATACGGAAACTTTCTACTCGCAATTCGCATCATTTTAGCAATTATGGCAGACGTATTTTTTCCAGATTTCCGATTGATTGTTTTCTCATAACGCCACAACAATTTCCCCGTTTTCTTATCACTCAACTTAATGATAATTTTTCCGTAATCGGATTTTCCTTTCAAAAACGTAATCAAATTAAAAGACGTATCAACTTCTTCAGAAAGTAGTAGGCGAGAAGTCAGTGAACCGCTAATAATTGCGTCAACATTCAAAATCTTACACAATTCTTGCGGCGTATAAATATCAATATTCTCAAGCGTTATTCCTGCTTTCTTCAAAACACGATTAGTCGTATTTACATCTTGAAATTCAATTTTTAATTTCTTCTTCCGTTTTCGATTCAAAAAATAACTTTCCAACGCTTGCTGAACCGCAATACCTTCTCGTTCTGCTAACTTCTTAAGTTGCTCAGCAGTATATGTATTTTGATCCGATTTAAGGTTTAACGTCGTCTGAAAAGGAAGAATCGCAATCATTTTATGATCTTCAGAAAGTTCTTCAAAAGTATCACTGACGTAAATTTTCTTCTGTGCATTGCTGAGTTGTATTCCAACAAATAGTACGATTATAAAAAGGAGTATCTTCTTCATTTTTTAATTCTATAATTACAATCTCGTCATCACGAGCGATAGCGAAGTGATCTGTTACAAAAGAAGCAGATTGCCACAAGTTTTTTCAAAACTCTCGCAAAGACGTTTCAAATATTTTCAATTTTAAACATCAATATGTAGTTGTAAATGGAGTTTATTAGTTAAAAAAGTTTATTAGTTTATAAGTTTAATAGTTTATTTTCCAACAATCAACAATCAACAATCAACAATCAACAATCAACAATCAACAATCAACAATCAACAATCGTAAATCAAAACCGCATTCCCAACTTCACATTAAACACACGACCTGTGAGGTAATTTGGGATTCCAAACTGACGTTTTGTATACACATCACGAACCCACGTATTGGTAATTGAGTTTTGGACATCGAACACATTGAAAATCTCAAAACCTACATTCAGTTCTTTAAATGCGTGCAACCAACTTCCTTTGTCAAACTGTCGTTCTTGATCTACAATAACATACGAGAATCCAACGTCAGCACGTTTATAATCAGGTAATTTACTTTGAAATTGATATGGATCAGAATAACTCGGCGATCCGCCAGGCAATCCTGTATTATATGTTAAATTCAAGTATAATTTCAAATTTGGAATTGCGGGCATATAATCTTGAAACAACACTGCAAACTTCAAACGTTGATCGGTTGGTCTGCTAATATATCCACGATTATTAATATTTTCTTCCGTTTTCAAATATCCAAAACTTACCCAACTTTCCGTTCCAGGAACAAACTCTCCATTCATACGTAAATCCAAACCATACGCATACGCATCTGCCACATTATCTGCACGATAACGAATTCGAACGTTTTCAATTGTATACGCATTTACATCAGATAAACTCTTATAATACGCTTCACTTGTCAGCTTAAAAGGTCTGTCCCAAAGTTTGAAACTATAATCGTTTCCTAAAACGACATGAATAGATTGTTGTGCTTTTACATTCGGATTCACAACACCATTTGCGCCACGCAATTCGCGGTAAAATGGCGGTTGATGATAAAATCCTCCAGACAAACGAAACAACATATCTTTCTCCCAATTTGGCTTAATCGCAATTTGTCCTCTCGGACTAAAAACGGCTTGTGTTTTACTCTCAATTCCGTCTCCGTTTACTGTCCAACTATGCGCGCGAACACCAATATTTGTCCAAACTTCATGTTCGCCAAGCGTTGATTGTTTGCTCCATTGTGCAAATCCTGAAACACGATCAATTTGTGTATTATTTCGAGCGCGAACGGTTTGAAAAGGTTCTAATGGACCTTCATACGGCGTATATGGCTGATTGTTTGAAAATTGTGGCAATGGCGGACGAATCGAGAATCCAGCAGAATCAATCACTTCCCATTCAATCAATCGATCACGAATATCTTCATGTGTGTACTTAATTCCCCAATCTACTTGGTTTTCATCTCCGTTAATTCTATAACTTCCTTTATGTTCTGCATTCACAATTAATGCGTCCAAATCGTTTCTTCCGTGACTCAATTGCGAACCAATTCCTTCACTAAATTCAACACTTCCCAAATCTTGATCGCCAATATTGGTATTCACTTCTCCAAGTCTATATTGTGCTAAAATGTCAAAATGTTCTTGTTCTGTAGTATGATATGCTGACGCGATAAATTTCAAAGTTACATCATCATTCAAATAATAATTTCCTTTCAAAGCTCCAAAATACGTTCGGTAACGATCTTCTTCTCGACCTTGATAAAACACCAATAATGCAATCGGATCTTGTAAAGTTCCAAAGTTTGTTTGACGTGTTAATGGTTCATAATCGTAATCATTAAAAGCAATATTCCCTAAAAAGTTTAAGTGAAACTTATCAGAGAATTTATACGTCATATACGTTTGAAAATCTACAAAACGCGGTTTAAAATTGGTTTCTGTCTGTTTGCTATTTACTAACAAACTATTGTCTCTGTATCGAATCCCAGAAATGGTAGAAAACTTACTATCATTACTAGAAGTTTCAATAGAAGCACTTCCGCCAAGTAAACTCAGATTGACTCTTCCGCCAAAGCGAACCGGTTTTTTATACGTAATATCTAATACAGACGAAAGTTTGTCGCCATACTTTGCTTGAAATCCACCAGCAGAAAAATCTACATTCTGAACCAAATCCGTATTCACAAAACTCAATCCTTCTTGTTGTCCTGAACGTACTAAAAACGGACGATAGACTTCAATTTCGTTGACATACACTAAATTTTCATCGTAATTTCCACCACGAACCGAATATTGCGTACTCAACTCATTATTATTATTTACACCAGGAAAAGACATCAATAAATTTTCCACACCAGGATTGGCACCAGGAATCAACCGAACAGTTTCCGCAGAAACCGTCTGTATTCCTTCAACTGCTTTTCGATTGCGCGTATCTAACACAACCGTTCCTATTTGTTCGGCAGTTTTAGACAGCAACGGAAAAATTTCGTAATCTTCGCCGTTTTTCAACTGAACTGTCAACGTAATATTTTTATGTGCAATGTGCGAAAACGTAAGCGTCACTTTTTCATCCGAAGGAATCACAATCATAAAAAAGCCATTTTTATTGGTTTGCGTTCCCGTTCCGACGGAAGTTTTAATATTTACCGCTTCAACAGGTTTATTATTTGTGTCTAAAATAACGCCTCTAACAGTTGCTGTTTGCGCAATTATAAAATTGGCAAACAATAAAAAACTGAAAAAAAGGATGGATTGTATAGCTTTCAATATAATTGGTTTTTAATTTTTTCTAAAAAAGGTGCTTGTAAAAGTAGTATTATTTCCAACATTATCAGTAACGATGAGTTTTAAATTATGTTTTGCTTCTTCAAAAATAAGATCGCTAAAATTGTAAATTAGCATTCCTTTTTTTGCGTCATATTCAAATAAAACCCATTTTCCGTTAATCGTTCCGCGATAACTGCGAACGCCCGAAAGATCATCTGTTACTTTTATTTTTAAATACTTTTTGTTAGAAATCCACTTGTCTTTTGCAAAATTTATAGGTCTCACTTTTGGTGGAATTGTGTCTTTTGCAAGAAAGTAAGTTCCTAAATTCTTAGTACTTGTCGTAAATTTTGTGCCTTTCTTTTTCGTACTACTGTAAGATGGTTTTTTCTTCCGATCCAAACTTGCAATGAACAATTGTTTGCGTTCTTTTTCGGTATAGCTTGAAACATCAAACGTAATGACAAAATTTTTGTGCGCAGGTACTTTATCATTGTGAATAGTGTAGCGTCCTTTTTTATCTTTCGCCAGCTCGAAATAAAAATCTTCATAAAACGCCTGTTTCGGAATATATACGCTCACAAGATCTTCTTTAATTGTGTGTGCTGCATTTCGCGTAATCAAATGATTTGTAACAGTTTCTTTTTTCTTTTGTGTGATGTTTTGTTTCTTACCAACAATAGGAACTGTAATTGTCGTTGTGTTATTTTTAAAATCCTTGACTTTCAATACAATTGTATATTCTTTTCCTTCTTCAATTTTAAGAATTCCGTTATTTACAACATCATTATAAATACTCAATTTATTTGCAGGCGTTACAAAACAGCGTTGCACACGTTGCTTTTTCTCTTTATAACGTTCATAATCAATCAATGTATTAATATATCTCGATTCGCCAAAAGAGAATTTTTTAAAGCTGTAGCTGAAATTTTTCACACCATTTACAAAACTTTCCAATTCGTAAATTCCATTTTTATTAAATGCTAAATCTTGTTTATCATATGAATTTACGCCGAGTCCAATCTCGCCAGAAGCGAACACTTTATCAGCAATAAAACTATTTTCTTCTTTGTCTTTTTTCAATTGCAATTGCACAATTTTATTTGAAGAATTAATTTGAGCAGAATCTGACAACGCATACGCAAACAAACCATTTACTGTTGGATAATGTGAATCTTTTACGTCAATACCAAACAACATCGGATTCATAGGTTTCGAAGCTGCATCACGAATTTCGAAGTGTAAATGCGGTCCACCAGAAGAACCACTATTTCCTGAATACGCAATAACTTCGCCTTTTTTTAACATTAATTCATCCGCAGTTGGATACAATTGAATTTCGTAGCGTTCCTTATTATATTGTTGTTTTTTTAAATACGCTTCTAATTTTGGTGCTAACTTTTTCAAATGCGCATATACGGAAGTATAACCGTTTGAATGTGTGATATACAACGCTTTTCCAAATCCCCAATGCTGAATTTTTATACGAGAAACGTGTCCGTCGCCAATGGCAAAAACTTCAAAACCTTCTTTTTGTTTTGTTTTAATATCAATTCCTGAGTGAAAATGATTGCTTCTCAGTTCGCCAAAAGTTCCCGATAAAATAATTGGAATATCGAGCGGCGATCTAAAATCGTTTTGCGGATATTTATTTTGAGAAAAAGCAACGGAAAAGCAACATAAAAAAATATAAAACAGTCTGTACATAAATCAAAAGTGCGTTTGAGAAGCTAAAATAGCTAATACTTAGTTAATTTGGAATCTTTAAATTCAAAAACTGCACCAAAAAAATACAATTCTTAAAGTATTACTTTAAATAATAGTCAAAACTCTTGCGAACTAATTTTATGAATGCTAAATTTGTAATTATATGCATTGAATAAAAATGTAATGAGTAGTACATTGAAAATCGTTGATTCTCTTGAAAATAGCCTGCGTAAAATGCTTCACAAGCTTGAAGTTTTAGAGCAAAAAAATTACAAACTAAATCAAGAATTAGACAATTCAAAGGAACAAACAGTACGTTTACACGAAGAAATCTCACAGTGGGAAGAAAAGTTTAACGCGCTTAAAATTGCAAATTCAATGCTTGGCAGTGATAACAACAAAAAAGAAGCTAAGCTTAAAATAAATACATTAATTCGGCAAATAGACCATTGTATTACACAATTAGCCGAATAAACTAGATAGTTTTTTAGACTATGGAAAATCAGCTCAAAATAAAGCTTACTATTGCGGATAGAGTGTATCCGTTAACTATTGCAGCAGGTCAAGAAGAAGGACTTCGGAAAGCGGCAAAGAAAATAGAAAGTATGATCAAGCAGTTTGAGCAAAGTTACGCAGTAAGAGACAAGCAAGATGTATTGGCAATGTGTGCCTTACAATTTGCCTCGCAAGTGGAACAAAAAGCCATAGATAAAGAGACGAATCAAACAGCATTAGAAGAAAAATTAAAAGCGCTCGACGAGTTATTGAAAGCGCAGCTTAGTTCATAAGTTCTTTAAAATATAATAGGTTACTGCCTACATTGGTTTTTATTTTTGATAAACTCAACGTTAATATAATTAAAAAGAGTGAGTCATGGTTGTAAAAGCATGCTGTCAATACTGAACTTGTTTAGTATTTGGACAGATCCTTGATCAATCTGTTAGCTCTAAACTTGTTTTTTTGGAGTTTATACAAAACTCTAATCAATGTAGGTTTTTTTTTGAGTGAAACTCAATTTTGAGAAGCCTGAAAGGCGAACGCAAAATTGTAAGTTGAACTCATTCCGTTGCAGAACGGAATCCTAATTTGAAACACAATTGATAACTCAATTTTGAGAAGCCTGAAAGGCGAACGCAAAATTGTAAGTTGAACTCAATCCCGTTGAAAAACGGAATCTTAGGTTTAAAACTCAATCCTTAATTCAATTTTTAAGGAACAAGATGAGTCTTGGAGTTTAATATTTTAGTATAATGAATACACAATTAAGACGATAGATGATGGAAAGTACAACAATTATAATAGCAATCGCCGTTGGTGTGATTTGCTTAATCATAGGTTTTGCCATTGCAAAGGTTTTGGAGAAGAAACAAGCTTCTTCAATGATACAAGGAGCTAAAAAACAAGCTTCTACTTTATTAAAAGATGCAAAATCGAATGCTGAAAATGTGAAGAAAGACAAGATTCTTCAAGCAAAAGAAAAGTTCTTAGAATTAAAAGCAGAGCACGAAAAGTTTATTTTATCGAAAGATAAGAAAATGGCAGAAGCAGAGAAACGTACACGTGACAAAGAATCGCAAGTTTCTAGCGAATTATCTAAGAATAAAAAACTCAACCAAGAAATAGAAGCAAAAGTAAAAGATTACGACTATCGATTGGATTTTGTAGAAAAGAAAAAAACGGAGGTTGAGAAACTGCACAAAAGTCAAATAGAACAACTAGAAGTAATTTCTGGATTGTCTGCCGACGAAGCAAAAGAGCAATTGGTTACTTCATTAAAGGAAGAAGCGAAATCTGATGCAATGGGCTACATTCAAGCAAAACTTGAAGAAGCTAAAATGACCGCACAACAAGACGCAAAAAAGATAATTATCAATACTATTCAACGTATCGGAACAGAAGAAGCAGTAGAAAACTGTGTTTCTGTATTTAATATTGAATCGGACGATGTAAAAGGTCGTATTATTGGTAGAGAAGGACGAAATATTAGAGCATTAGAAGCTGCAACTGGCGTTGAAATTATTGTAGATGATACACCAGAAGCAATTATTCTTTCCTGTTTTGATTCGGTTCGAAGAGAAATTGCACGTTTATCATTACACAGATTGGTTACTGATGGACGAATTCATCCAGCACGAATTGAAGAAATTGTAAAGAAAACTCGCAAACAAATTGATGAAGAAATTATTGAAGTTGGAAAGCGTACGGTAATCGATTTAGGAATTCACGGATTGCATCCAGAGTTAATAAAAACGGTTGGTAGAATGAAATATCGTTCTTCTTACGGACAAAACTTATTACAACACTCACGTGAAGTAGCAAAACTTTGTGGCGTGATGGCTTCCGAACTCGGATTGAACCCGAAACTTGCTAAAAGAGCAGGATTACTACACGATATCGGAAAAGTGCCAGATACGGAAACAGAAGTGCCACACGCAATTTTAGGAATGCAATGGGCAGAAAAGTATGGGGAAAAACCAGAAGTGTGTAACGCTATTGGAGCGCATCACGATGAAATTGAAATGGTTTCCTTGTTATCACCAATTGTACAAGTGTGTGATGCAATTTCAGGAGCAAGACCAGGCGCGCGTCGTCAAGTATTAGACAGTTACATTCAACGTTTAAAAGACTTGGAAGATATCGCATTCGGATTCCCAGGAGTGAAAAAAGCCTATGCAATTCAGGCAGGTAGAGAATTACGTGTTATTGTAGAAAGCGAAAAGGTAGACGATGCGAAAGCAGCAGAATTATCATTTAATATTTCACAAAAAATTCAAACGGATATGACCTATCCGGGACAAGTGAAAATTACAGTAATTCGAGAAACAAGAGCGGTAAACATCGCAAAATAAGTTTAAACGAGTTCACTATATATACATTCACAAAACGTGAATATCGAAGTTTCATAACTACGGTATTCACGTTTATAGTTTATGGCAATTCTTTGGCGAGTTTGTGTTATTTATAAGTAATTTTATGTATAACCCAAATAGCCCTAGATATGTTACAGAAAATTTTGAATCTTACAGGTGTCGATACGCTGACTAAAACGCAGCAGGTTGATTCCTCTGGAGGAAAAGTAACCTCTTTAGAAACATCATTTATGTGTTATTGTAACAGTATTTTTGTTGGAGAAAGAAGTTCCGTAAAAGAATGCTGGAAAACCTGCTAAAAATTGCAATAATGCCGAAAAAGAAGAAAAAACAGAAATCTCTCCCAGAAAGGTTTCTGTTTTTTTTATGTTCTTGGATGATATTTTTCCATCACTTTTGCCAAATGACTTCTATCAACATGCATGTAGATTTCGGTAGTTGTAATGCTTTCGTGTCCTAACATGAGTTGTATGGCGCGCAAATCGGCTCCATTCTCTAATAAATGCGTTGCAAATGAATGACGGAATGTATGCGGTGATATATTTTTCTTGATTTCTGCTTTCTCGGTTAAACGCTTAATAATAGTAAAAATCATGACACGTGTTAATTGTTTTCCGCGTCTGTTTAAAAAAACCGTATCACTAAATTCAGGAATGTGTTTTACTTTTATTCGATCTCCTTTTATGTATAGGTTGATATGTTTTTGGGTAAATTTACTTATAGGAATAAATCGTTGTTTGTCGCCTTTTCCTGTCACTCTGATAAATCCTTCATCAAAAAATAAATCGGACAGTTTTAAACCAACCAATTCGCTTACGCGCAAACCGCAACCGTATAAAGTTTCAATAATAGCTTTATTTCTGTGTCCTTCTGCTTTGCTTAAATCAATAGTGGCAATAAGTTTTTCAATATCTTCTAGTGCTAAAGTATCAGGAAGTTTTCTACCAATCTTTGGTGCTTCAATCAATTCCATTGGATTGTCTTTTCTGTAATCTTCAAAAATTAAATAATTAAAAAAGCTTTTCAAACCAGAAATAATTCGAGTTTGCGATCGTGCGTTTAAGATTTTTGCAACTTCATAGATAAATTGTTGAATAGTAGTTTCATCAATAGCCAAAGGAGAAAGGTTGATGTCGTTGTCTTCTAAAAAACGCATCAATTTTTCAATATCATGTGCGTAATTTATGATTGTATTCTCTGATAAACCACGCTCAATCTTTAAATAGATCTGAAAATCCTTAAGTAAATGTTGCCATTTCATATTCAAATGTAGCAAGAAACAGCGGAAAGAGTTAAAAAAATATTAAAATCGAGAAATATCATGATAAATAATCAATATAAAGCGTGAGAAAAGATGTTTTATATTGAGATTATAACACTTTTTATACTAGGTAGTTAGTGGCGTTCTTGTGTGTTTATGTTTTAATAGCACAATGCTAGCAGCGATAAACAAAGAAAAAAGGGGAATTTTCCCCTATTGAAATTTAGAATATTGTTTTTATATTTGTCCTTCAACAATTATAAAAACATAATATTATGAAAAAAATTATTTTAGCAGCTGTAGCGATTTTCGGATTTGCATTTACTGCAAACGCGCAAACAGAACAAGGGAAATGGGTAATTTCTGGATCGACTTCTATTTCTTTTGCTACCACTAATCTTACATTGGAATTTGAAGGAGAAGAAATAAGCGATGACGCTAAGGCTTCTATTTTTTCCTTTACACCAAGTGTTGGTTATTTTGTGATCAATAATTTAGCTGTAGGATTAGATTTATCATTCTCTTCTGCTAAAAATGATGATGGAACTACAGATGTTACCACTTCTTCTTTTAGTTCAATTCTAGGAGGAACTTATTATTTTGAAGCTGGCGATAAATTTAAGCCTTTTGTAGGCTTAGGTGCAGGGTTAATTTCTACAAGTAGCGGAGATGATGACGTTTTAAAATCTAATGGTTTAGCACTTAGAGGAAAAGGTGGTGTAGCTTATTTTGTAAATGAATCATTATCTGTTGATTTTTCAGTATTATACTTAAATACAAACCAGAAGAATAAAGAAAATAATGACTTAGTAAGTAAAAATTCTAGTTTAGCAGTTGGTTTAGGATTTTCTCTATTTTTATAGTGTCATAAAAAAATAAATATTAATATATACAAAGGTCTTTCTAAATTGAAAGACCTTTGTTGTTTTTTAATATCTTTACTTCTATGAAAAAAATGATCATCATCAACGGACCTAACTTGAATCTGCTCGGAAAGCGTGAACCAGAAATTTACGGAAATGCTACGTTTGAAGATTATTTTAAAGCACTACAAAAACAGTTTTCGAATGTAAAACTAAGCTACTATCAATCCAATATAGAAGGCGAATTGATTACTAAACTACAAGAAGTTGGTTTTGAATATGATGGTATTATTTTAAATGCAGGCGCGTACACACATACTTCTATCGGAATTGGCGATGCAATCAAAGCCATCAGTACGCCAGTTGTCGAAGTACATATTTCCAATACATTTGGCAGAGAAACATTTAGGCATCAATCATATATTTCGGCACATGCAAAAGGTGTTATCTTAGGTTTTGGGATGCAAAGCTACCAATTGGCAATGCAGAGTTTCGTATCGTAAATTTATGAAGAAAGCATACTTTAATTGGAGCACAGGAAAAGATTCCTCTTTGGCACTTTATCATGTCTTACGACAGAAAGAATACAGCATTACACAACTCGTAACAACAGTAAATAAAGACTATGAACGTGTTTCTATGCACGGTTTGCGTGAAGAATTGTTAGATACACAAGTAGAACGCTTACAAATTCCATTGAAAAAAATATACTTTCCGGCAGAAGTTTCTATGTCGAGTTATGATGAAACCATGCGAAAAGCAACGGAAGAATTGGTTGCTAATGGTTTTCAATATGGAATATTTGGCGATATATTTTTAGAAGATTTACGCAACTATCGCGAGGAAAAACTCAAAGAAGTTGGTATTATAGGTGTTTTTCCATTATGGAAACAAGATACAAAAGCATTGATAAAAGAATTCATCTCGTTGGGTTTTAAAGCCATTACGGTTTGTGTAAACGCAAAACTATTAGATGAATCTTTTGTTGGAAGAATCCTAGATGAAAGCTTTCTAAATGATTTACCTTCTACGGTTGATCCTTGTGGCGAAAATGGAGAATTTCACACGTTTGTATTTGACGGGCCATTATTTTCATCACCAATTGACTTTACTATTGGCGAAAAAGTGTTAAAAACGTATTCGCCTTCTAAAAAAGAAGAAGATACCTGTTCCTCAGACGATTCTACTTGGGATACGGCTTTTTGGTACTGCGATTTGATTCCGAAATAGCCGAAAACTCTTAAAAATTAACGTTTCTCTGTGAAAACTTTAATCAAGTTTTGGCAATTACTTAAGAACAAATTAAGACTCGCACCTGCTATATTTGAACATGAAACCAAGCGAATGGTTTCGTGCAATTTTTTCATAGCTGATGGTGGGATATCAGTTATTAGGTTGGTTGAGGAAAAAGTCATTCAAGAAATTGAATGACTTTTTGTATTTAATCTAAGTTTACTTAAATAAGCTTTAGTTGTTGCCTGGATCAGCACACATTCCCAAAGGACAAGTTAAGAGATGTGAACATTTATGTATTGTTTTCCCTCCACCAATTACTTCAATTGGAGATTTAAGATTTGATATTGACTTTTTGTTAAGTTTAAACGATGTAAGATTCTTTTTTTTCATGATATAAAGTTTTTGATTAGATCATAAAGTATAAAAATAAATCAGCAAGAATGTACGGTAAGACCGTAATTAACAAAGAAACAATTGTTTGAAAGTAAAAAAGCGAACCGAAGTTCGCTAGCATAAGAATTACTTAGTTGTTGTTTCTTGCTTAATTTGATGTCTTTGAGTTTCGCTTCCTCCACAAATAGTTTGAGAATTCTTGATTTGGTACTGTTTAAGTTTTTCTAACATACTATTCGATTTTAAAAATTAAATAGTAAGATACAAAAAAAACAAAGACCCAATACCCAATACCCTAAAACTATTTAATCCTCAAATACTTTCGTTCCACATAAAACGTAGCAAAAGGAATTAACGAAGCTAAAAATAAAATTCCAAAACTTTTAAAATTCCATTTTTGTTCTTTCGTGACTAAAAACGCTAATAGCACATAGATTAAAAATAATACTCCATGTGTCATACCTACAATTCTATTTGGTTTAGGCATTTCCATAAAATATTTTAGAGGCATTGTAATAAAGAAAGCGATATATGAAATTCCTTCTAAAATCGCAATCCAGCGAAAAGCTTTTAATGTGTTGGTTTCTTTACTTATTGGTTCCATAACTATATACGTTGTGAGTTAAATGTGTAACTTTTTTATACTGTTGAAAGTTGATTAAAAAATTAAATTCCATAGATAAGAAATAATTGCCAATAGGACAGACCAAAAGGAAATAACACCCAAAATTCCTCCAATTAACTCATAAATATCATGCCAGAATCCTTTAGAATCTCTTATCGTAAAGAAAATAATAAACATAACTACGATACATATACTTACGGTTTTCCACCAATAACTGCTATTCCAGTTATAATATCTATAAAAAACATTTCCTTTATCAGAACTTGTATATGTAGTATCTTTTTTTCCCTCTTCTAAACTACTATTGTCTATAACTGTTTCTTGAACAGTTTCGTCAGATTGAAAAACAGAAGCTAAAGATTGTTTTCCTGTAATGAAAACAAATAGTGCCAGCAATGCAGTTACAAGACTAAGAATCGTTACTGTTTTTTTAAAAACACTATTGTTTAACATACATGAAAGAAAAGAAATTAAAAAAAGCCACTCAACGAGCAGCTTTTAAAATCTATATTATAAATGAATGACTTCGCCATAAGCGGCGGCAACGGCTTCCATTACAGCTTCACTCATTGTTGGATGCGGATGTACCGCTTTCAACACTTCATGACCTGTAGTTTCTAGCTTTCTACCTAAAACGGCTTCTGCAATCATATCGGTAACGCCAGCGCCAATCATGTGGCAACCTAACCATTCTCCGTATTTTGCATCGAAAATTACTTTTACAAAACCTTCTTTTGCTCCGCTAGCACTTGCTTTTCCAGAAGCTGAAAACGGGAAGTTTCCAACTTTAATTTCATATCCTTTTTCTATTGCTTGTTTCTCTGTTAAACCAACAGAAGCAATCTCAGGAGAACAATACGTACAACCAGGAATATTTCCATAATCTAAAGCTTCTACGTGCATTCCTGCAATTTTCTCTACGCATAAAATTCCTTCCGCAGAAGCAACATGTGCCAAGGCTTGTCCAGGAGTTACATCGCCAATAGCGTAATATCCAGGAATATTTGTTTGGTAAAAATCGTTCACTAAAATTTTATCTCTATCCGTTGCAATTCCGACAGCTTCAAGTCCAATATTTTCAATATTTGTTTTAATTCCAACTGCCGAAAGTACAATGTCAGCTTCCAATACTTCTTCGCCTTTTTTCGTTTTCACAGTTGCTTTTACGCCATTTCCAGAAATATCAACCGAAGTTACTTCTGCAGATGTCATAATTTTAATTCCACTTTTCTTGAACGAACGCTCCAATTGTTTCGAAACATCATCATCTTCCACAGGAACAATCTTTGGTAAATATTCTACAATCGTAACTTCCGTTCCCATCGAATTGTAAAAATATGCGAACTCAACACCAATTGCTCCAGATCCAACTACAATCATCTTCTTTGGTTGTTCTTTCAGCGTCATTGCTTCTCTATAACCAATCACTTTCTTACCATCTTGTGGCAAGTTTGGCAATTCGCGCGAACGCGCTCCAGTAGCAATTACAATATGTTTTGCGCTATATTCGGTAGTTTTACCGTCTTTACCTTTAACATCAACGTTCTTTCCGGCTTTCAATGTTCCGAAACCTTCTAGGACATCAATCTTGTTTTTCTTCATCAAAAACTGAACACCTTTGCTCATTCCGTCAGCAACGCCACGACTCCGTTTTACGACAGCGTCAAAATCCTTATCGGCATCTTTCACTGACAATCCGTAATCTTCGGCATGTTTCAAATACTCAAAAACTTGTGCTGATTTCAATAATGCTTTCGTTGGAATACATCCCCAATTTAAGCAAACGCCACCTAAACTTTCTTTCTCAATTACGGCTGTTTTTAATCCTAATTGAGATGCTCTAATGGCAGTAACATATCCGCCAGGACCACTTCCTAAAACGATGATATCGTATGTACTCATATCTTAAAATTTTGTTGTCTGATTTCGAAAAGCGAATTTACGCAATTCTGACCGAACTTTAAATTTTATGCAATTGTTTTTACTTGGACTCGCTTCTCTCTTAGACGCGCTTCGCTATTAGAAACGGCTTTGCCTTTAGTATCGCTTTGCTCTTGGACTCGCTTCGCTTTTGGAATGTTGGTATTGCTTCGCTTTTGGTATTTGTCACATTGAGCGCTGTCGAAATGTTGGTATGTGAATTAGTTACACAAGTAGATAAACTGATAAACCTTTCAACTTATAAACTAAAATTTTGCTTTTGGTATATTTTTGTTGAGCTTGTCTATGTATAGTTGATTAGTAATGGAGTCGTTTAGCACTTGAGTGAAATTATCAAATTATCAAATTGACACATTTTCAAATTGTTTTTTGGAAGTTCCCTTTCGCTATCGCTTCAGGTCGCGCTATTCGTTGCAAGTCCTCGCTCGCAAACTCGCTGTGGGCTTTTCACTGCTATCGCTAACTCGGGAAGAATATCGAATATCAAATTTTGAATAATTAATGATGAATTTTTGAATCCAACTACGAAACGTCATTACGAGGAGGAATCGACGAAGTACTTGTGCTGAGCGGAGTCGAAGTAATCTGCTAGTCGACACACAGATTGCCACAAGTTTTTTTATTTCGACTAAGCTCAATGTAAACAAAACGCTCGTAAAGACGTATCAAAGAAAATTGTACTTTTAAAATTCAGAAGAACAATGGAGAATATTTTTTTTGAATTAGTAAAGTTTATCTCGAATTCATTTGCAAATCAATTAAAGTCTCTTCAGGAAAAGTAGTATTTTTATAAAATGAATACACCAATTAATATACATGATAATGATCGAGAAATTTATTTATCGACAGGTATATATGGTGTAAAGGTATTAGGCGGATGGAGTGTTAAATTAGATAATTTTTCAATTTCTTTGGAATTGGTTGGCAATAATACTGTGGTTACACCTAACTCTGTTACGTTTAAGATACAGTCATACGTTTTTAAAAAGAGAGCAAAGAAAATTTTCTCTGTAGATATAATTCAATCTGGAAATTATCGTGTTAAATTTAAAAATCAAGAAAGCTTGAAAATAAGACGATCAAATTTGTTTTTAGCTCAATTCTTTGAGAAAGAAATTTTCAATGAAGATATAGAAATTTTCATAGGTGATTAATTTATAAACCTTTTTCTAAATCAAAATTCAATTAGAAACAACCAAAAAAATGAAAATCCTAATCATCGGCGCATCAGGTTCAGGAACAACGACGTTGGGAAAAGCACTTTCTGTTGCAACTAATTTTAAACATTTAGATGTAGACGATTATTATTGGAAAGTCACAAATCCGCCGTTTCAAGAAAAAATTTCGTTGGCAGAACGCACAAAAAACTTAACAATTGATTTTCATAATCACACAAATGTTATTGTCAGCGGTTCCTTAGTAAGTTGGGGAAAAGCGTGGAAAACCGCCTTCGATTTGGCAATTTTTGTAACCTTGGACAAAAACATTCGCATGCAACGACTCGAACAACGAGAATTTGAACGTTATGGAGATAAATTGGTTACAGACCTAAAAGTAAAAGAAACTTCGGAAGCTTTTTTAGCTTGGGCAAAACGCTATGATGATTCTACATTTACAGGAAGATCTATGAAAATTCATCTCGATTGGTTAGCTTTACTTTCTTGTAAAACTCTCACAATTGATAGTGCGTTATCACTAGAAAATAATGTTTCAACAGTATTGCGAAAAATATGAGTCGCCTCGTGAAAAAGCAATATATTGTGTAACATTATCTCAATTAATTTATCTAAAAAACACTAAATATGGGTTGGAAAACATCAATGATTCTTATAGAAAACCGGTATGATTTTAAAGATGATAGTGCACTTCTAAAAGCGATTGAAAAAGCAAACTATGAATTTGATAGTGAAGTTTCGCTTGAGGAAAGTTTGTATCCAAATGATGCTTCAATCAATATCGGATATTACAATAATACCATTATTATTTGTGATGATTATCAACTAACTGGAAATACAATTGAACGTTCAGATAGACTGAATTTAACAGCTGAAGAAACTGCGTTGGTATCTATGTTTCCTCATGCGGAAATTTTGTCTGTTGCCTGTCAAAGTGTTGTAAATTTTCACGGATATTCATTGATTAAAAGAGGTTTGAAAACACGGTTGAAAATTGCAGTCGATGGCGAAATTATAGAACATGGCGAACCATTTGAAGAAGAACAGAAAATCTATGCAAGTTCATTTACAAAAAATGGAAATCGGTATTGGAAAGATGAAAATTATCCTGAAGATGAACCGTATACTGAAGATTCATTGATGGAAGATTTCACTTTTGGAGTTGCAAAAAGACATTTAGGAGTTCTTTTAGATAGTGAAGAAGGCGAAGAATTGCTAGAGAAAGTTGTGCTCAGAAAATACAAAAATCCAAATGCAACACCTGAAAAATTACCAACATTTAAAATGCGAACTTTAGAAGAAGAAGCAAGTTATAACAAACGTGCCAAATGGATAAAGTATGTAATCTATTTTATCATTTTCTTGGTGATTTTGTATGTGCGATCGTGTATGGAAAGGCAAAAATAGTATTAAAAATCATACTTCATTCTACGGTATATAGTAGGATTATAAATTTGTGGTATGAGCAATCGCGATTTAAAAAAATGTTTAAAAACTGAAACGAAATACTAGAAATTACTACTCATAAAGTGTATCACTATACAAAACCGATTTGTTACCAATCTTAAATTCTTTTTCATGCAGAAAATAACACACCAAAAACATAGTGTATACTCAGTAATATATCTAATAGCAACATTGTTTGAAAGAGCAGGTTATTATGGACTAAGAGTCTTGCTAGTAGTATACTTAACAAGTGAGCTCTTGCTAAATGGAGGAACTGAGAGTTTGTCATATCCAGTTGTACTTTCAATTTATGGAATATTTATATCTACTTTAATAGGAACACAATTTTTAGGAGGACTTTTGGGCGATTTAGTATTCAAAAATAAAAATGCAATCATTTTAGGAGGAATATTACAAGCAATAGGCGCTTTTATTTTGTGCATTCCTTCCATAACAGCAGTTTACATTGGTTTAGGTTTCATTACGATAGGAACAGGTTTATACAGACCAAATATCATGGCATACTTTGGAAAACTCTACACAAACAACACAAAATTGTTAGATGCAGCGTATACAATTCACTATGGATTTATAAATCTTGGCGCATTTATCGGAGTCTTACTACTTGGATATATAGGCGAAATATATGGCTGGATGTATGGATTTGGGTTGGCTGGTGTATTTTTTTTAATTTCAATAGTATTGCCGCTACTTTCCAAAGAAAAAATTGTTAAAAATAAGGATTTAAAACAGTTTGCATTAAATCATCGGATACTAAAAATAGTGCTAGTTATACTGGTTGTTGGCTTATTTTGGGCGCTATTTGAAATTGGGTATTTAAAACGAATTGAGTCGCAAATAAGTCTTTCCAAAGTTGTAAGTTTTGAAAATTTAGATTCTATATTCCAACAATTAGAATCATTTTTTATGATTCCTGTTGTAATTGTATTTGCAATACTTTGGTCTTGGTATTACAATCATCAATTCGTAAAACTGGCAATTGGTTTTATATTTGCGGTTGCATCTTATGGAATTCTATTTTTAATTCCTGAAGTTGTAACGATTTATCACTTTTGGCTGTTCATTTTTTCATTATTTTTATTAACTCTAGCAGAAATACATATTGCTCCAATTTTATACGCAACACTTGCTAAATATGGAAATCCAAAATATTTAGCAACACTCATTGCGTCTTCTTTAGTCTTGACAAGATTATTTTTTGCTATGCATCAATTATTTTCAGATGAAATTTATGAAGATTCTTCATTTACATTAAAAATTGCATTTGGCGGAATGTTTATATTTGCAGTAATTCTTAGTGCTGGTGTAATTCTTGGAAGAAAATATTTAAAAAGTAATGCGTAACCTCAAAAAATATCTAAATCGAATACTTGTTTCAGGTATTTTGCTATTTATTTTCAAGGGTTTTCTTTATAGAAATCTGGTTGCATATACGAAAATTGAAACGCGAAAAAATTATGCAATTACCAACAAAAATATCATTCAAAGTATTGAAAAATATACAAATGATGAAGAATTGACTATTGACGATATTATAGAAATTAGTAATAAAATTACCAGTAAAGAATTAGAATTTACATTGCATGAAACATCAAACAATCCAAACCTAAATTTTGAAACCAATAAAGCGAATTGTATTGGCTATTCATCACTTTTTAATGCTGTTGGAAACTATATTTTACAACAACAAAATCTATCAGAAACTTACGAATTCAGACATGTCGTAGGAAAGATGAAATTTCTCGGTTATGATATTCACAATATTTTTAAAAGCCCATTCTTCAAAGATCATGACTATAATGAAATCATCAACAAAAAAATAGGAGCGAAGCACTATGTTGATCCAAGTTTGTATGATTATACATGGATTAATCGCGTAACAGCAAATTAATCTAAGCCAGTCCAAGAAAGTCTAAAAAATCTAAGCCAGTCTAAGAATGTCTAAGCTAGTCTAAGAAGTCTAAAAATCCAAATTACAAATCCTCAGTAAAATGTCGTTTCCCTTTGTCTTTACTAAACTTATCAGTATTATAATTGGTAGATTTCCCTTTCGGGATAGATAACGAAGTCCATTCACTTCCACGAATCAAGGTGCCAATATACACTAGTTGCCCAATATGATACGCATAATGACACAACTGACGCGTAATTGCTTCCATAACTGTGTGACCTTGATTTCGAATGTAGATAATTCCGGAAACATCTTTCGCTTCAAGCGGATTTATCGCATCAAACAAACATTTCCAACCTTTCTCCCAAGCGGCAAGCATTTCGGCTTTTGAAGTGTACGTATCTTCAAACTCTGTATCACGATGTCGCCATTCCTTTTCGCCATCTTCCGTAAGGAAATTTGTCCAACGACTCAACATATTCCCAACAATATGTTTCACCATAATAGAAACGCTATTGCTGTCTGCATTCTGTTGCCAGTGAATTTCTTCATCAGTTAATTGCGCAAAAGTTTTATCGCCTAAGCTTTTGTAATAGACAAACTGTTTGCGTGTACTTTCTAAATAATTTTCTGCTACGGAATTCATGCGGTAGCATATTTATGGTTAAAATGTTCGCTCAAATACTTTTTAATATCTTTAACTTCGGCTTCATCATCCAACTTTATAGTATGTACAATTTGTTGATTCTTACTATTTGCAAACTTCACTGTCAATTGATTAGACACAACTTGCAAACGTTCAATTTTATCAACAGGAATTTTAAACTGTGCAATTTTATAGCGTCTATTAAAAAAATGAAAAATTGCTAATAAAAATAATACTCCAAATATTCCAGCCATTCCAAAAGCAAATTCAAGAAATCCACTTATAAGAAACATAAAAATAACAATTGTAATTACCGTCATTAATGTTTCAAAAAGATATTCCAAAACATACGTAAATGTCAACTTCGGGTTTTCGGTTTCTTCTACTATTTCACAGGTTTTCCAATTACCATGATCGCTAAAATAAAAGAATTCTGCATCAATATTGAGATAGCCTTTCTTTAAAACAAAATACCGTTTTTCCATAGAGTAAATATACCAAAAATTGAAATACAGACTTAGCTTGTCGAGGTGAAAAATCTAACAATCTAAGCTAGTCTCCAAGTAGTCTAAGAAAGTCTAAAAATCAAAGAAGTCTAGAAATTTCTTGCTGCAACACCGGAATCACTTCTTTTTCAAACCAAGGATTTTTACTGAGCCAAAAACGATTTCTTGGCGACGGATGCGGTAACGGAAAGTATTTTGGCAAATAACTTTCATAATTTGCGACAGTTTCTGTGAGAGTCTTTTTAGCGTTTTCTTGTAGATAATATTTCTGCGCGTATTGTCCAACAAGCAATACCAATTCGGCCTCTTGCATTTTAGACAACAACTGTTTGTGCCAAGCTTCTGCGCATTCTTTTCGTGGAGGCAAATCGCCTGTTTTTCCTTTTCCGGGATAACAAAATCCCATCGGAATTAGTGCAATATTCTTTGGATTATAAAAAGTTTCATCGGAAACATTCAGCCATTGCCGCAATCGTTTTCCGCTCATATCATCCCAAGGAATTCCACTTTGATGTACTTTCAAACCTGGCGCTTGTCCAATTAAAATAATCTTAGAAGATTTGTGCGCAGACAAAACAGGATTCACACCAAGTGGCAAGTGATCTTGACAAATTCTACAACCCAATATTTCTTCCAATAAATTTTCCATCAATAAAATAATAAAACAACAAACACTTCGACTTTAGTTTATCTTGAGCGAGAGTCGAAAGGCTCAGTGTAAACACTAATAAACGAACAATAACAATGACAGAGCTAAGTGAAGTAAATAATCCAAGAAGTCCAAAAATCTAATAATCCAAACAGTAAAACTTTAGTTTAAAAGTTTATCTAGTGTGTAAATAATTCACATATCAAAATACCAAAAGCACTTGCATTGAGCGAAGTCGAAATGAAGCAAGTCTTTATTCAGCTACAAACTTCAAAGCAACTCCATTAATACAATGTCTTTTTCCTGTGGTTTTTCTTGGGCCATCACCAAAAACGTGTCCTAAATGTCCGCCACAAGTTGCGCAATGTTCTTCGGTACGTGCATATCCAAGATCATAATCTGTTGAAAATGCTACATTTCCTTCAATCTCACGATCAAAACTTGGCCAACCTGTTCCAGAATCGAACTTATGTTCACTCTTAAACAAAGCCGTATTGCAACCTGCACAATAGAACGTTCCTTTTTTGTAATTTTTATTCAACGGACTGCTAAAAGCGCGTTCGGTTCCAGCTTCTCGTAACACATAAAAAGCTTCAGAACTCAATTGTGCTTTCCATTCAGTTTCGGTTTTAGTAACCTTAAACGTTTCTTGTTTTGTAGTTGTCTCTTTTTTTTCTTGTGCTGATGTACCACAGCTTAATAATAAACCGAAAACGGCAAGTAATACTATCTTTTTCATAATGTGAATTTAACAATAAGTTTATTTTTTATTGGTCGTAATAAATAGTTTAACATTACGAAAACGTTTTAGTAGATTTATATACCTTAAGGCTCACAAATTTAATTTTAATTGATTAATTTGTAAGCCACTACAATAGACCAAATCGAAAAAACAAATGAAAGTACTTTTTTTTACAAAAGAATTCCCGCCATACGTATATGGAGGCGCAGGAGTTCATGTTGAATATTTAGCAGACGAATTGAAGCAACTCATGGAAGTTGAAGTACGAAGTTTTGGCGATCAAGAAATAAATGAAAACAACTTAAGTGTCAAAGGTTTTTCAGGCGATCATTCAAGCTTTGCAAATACAGATAAAAAACTAAAACCTGTATTCAATACGCTCAATACCAATCTTGATATGAACGCCGATGCAATTGATGCAAATGTGGTGCATTGTCACACTTGGTATGCACAATTTGCAGGAATCATGGCAAAACTGTGTTATGGAACTCCGTTAGTAATTACAACACATTCATTGGAGCCGTTACGACCTTGGAAACGTGAACAACTTGGAAGAGGTTATGATGCTTCTTCTTGGATTGAAAAAACAGCGATTGAAATGGCAGATGCGATTATTGCCGTATCGGAAGAAACAAAAATTGACGTATTGCAGCATTTCAATGTAAATGAAGATAAAATAAAAGTCATCTACAACGGAATCAATTTAGAGCAATATCAATTCACACCAGAAAAAACAATTCTTGAAAAATTCAATATAGACGTTTCAAAACCATATGTATTATTTGTGGGAAGAATAACGCGTCAGAAAGGAATCATTCATTTAGTAAATGCCATCAAACATATTGATGAGCATACGCAAATAGTGTTGTGTGCCGGCGCGCCAGATACTCCAGAAATCGAAAAAGAAATGAAGGAAAGTATCGATGCTGTAAAGCAAACACGAAAAAATGTATTTTGGATTGCTGAAATGTTGCCAAAAGCAGACATCATTCAACTCTATTCGCATGCAACGGTTTTTTGTTGTCCTTCTATATATGAACCATTTGGAATCATAAATATAGAAGCAATGGCTTGTAAAACACCTGTAGTTGCAAGTGCTGTTGGTGGAATTAAAGAAGTTGTTGTACAAAATGAAACTGGAATTTTAGTTCAAATTGAACAACAAAAGACAGCACCTTTTGAACCTGTAAATCCAGAAAAATTCTCCAAAGACTTGGCGGATGGAATCAACAAAATTATTAACGACAAAGAACTTAGAAATAACATGGCAATTGCAAGTAGAAAACGTGTAGAAGACTTTTTTGACTGGAAAGCAATCGCAAAACAAACAGAAGCATTATACAAATCCATACTATAAAGACATGATTAACGACAAAGTACTAAGTATCATTTTAGGCGGTGGACAAGGTTCACGTTTATATCCACTAACAGAAGCAAGGTCAAAACCAGCAGTTCCAATTGCAGGAAAATACAGATTGGTTGATATTCCAATTTCAAACTGTATCAATTCGGATATTAAACGAATGTTTGTATTAACGCAATTCAACTCTGCATCGCTTAACAAACATATCTCAAACACATTTCACTTTAGCTTTTTCAGTTCGGCTTTTGTTGATGTCCTTGCGGCAGAACAGACAATTTCTAGTGACAAATGGTTTCAAGGAACGGCAGATGCGGTACGACAAAGTATGCATCATTTCTTAGCACACGATTTTGAATATGCGTTGATCCTTTCGGGAGATCAATTATACCAAATGGATTTCAACCAAATGATAAAAAAACATGAGGAAGCTAACGCAGAAATATCTATTGCAACATATCCTGTAAATGCTAAAGACGCAACATCGTTTGGAATTTTAAAAACGAATGAAGAAAATGTAATTACCTCATTTATTGAAAAACCAAAAGCAGATTTATTACCAGATTGGACTTCAGAAGTAAGTGAAGAAATGAAAGGTGAAGGTAGAAACTACTTAGCTTCTATGGGAATTTACATCTTCAATAGAGATTTACTTATCAAATTGATGGACAATCCTGATACGGTAGATTTTGGAAAAGAAATCATTCCACAAAGCATTCACGAACACAAAACCGTAAGTTTCCAATACGAAGGCTATTGGACAGATATTGGAAATATTGATTCGTTCTTTGAAGCCAATCTTGGATTAACAGACGACATTCCAAAATTCAATTTATACGATCAAAAGCAACGAATATATACGCATGCGCGAATATTGCCAACATCAAAAATCTCGGGAACGACGCTAAATAAAGCAGTTATTGGAGATGGTTGTATAATTCATGCAGCCAAAATAGAGCGTTCTGTCATTGGAATTAGATCACGTATTGGGAAAGAATCGGTGGTTATAAATACCTACATGATGGGAAGTGATAATTATGAATCTTTAGCTGAAATCGATAAAAAGAAAATTAATATTCTCATGGGAATTGGCGAGCGCTGTCATATTAAAAATGCAATTATCGACAGAAATTGTCGCATTGGAGATGATGTAAAAATAAATGGCGGGAAACATTTAGAAGACAAAGAAACAGATACGTATTGCATCAAAGAAGGAATTGTAGTAATCAAAAAAGGAGCTGTAATTCCTAAAGGAACAATTATTTAATCCCGTTGAAAAGCGGTTTTTTTTGTTTTTTATAGGCTCAATGTCATTAACTAATATTATGATGTTAATTGGTTTAACTTTTATTAATCCTATACAAATTATTGTTTTAGTGGAATCTCTAAAGGTAGTATCCAATCTGCCTTTTTATAGAAAGGATATTTAACTTTGGTCAAATCCACTTTAGGATCAATCAAATCAGCTCTGGGTCTTGTGTTAAGACGGCATCGTGACCTAACATGTACGGAAATTTTTTGCCCACTATTTGCGGCTTCTTCTGCTAGGAAATGTGCAAACTGCAATATCATATCGGGCTTGGTTTTTATTTTTTTTCGTTGCCGTTTGGTAAGGTATTTGGATAACTTAACTACTTTTGAGCTCTCAGTTTCATGATCTATAACAGTGAATTTTATTTTTGCCGACTTACTTCGTAATTTCATATGCCATGAAAACCGATGACCTTCTTCTGTCCAGTTCACATTTCCATCAAATAAAAAATGTCGGAGTGGTATTGTTACTTGAAAGAACATATAGATTCCCAATCCCCATAAAGCCCATCTTGATGTCACAAAAGAAATGGGTTTTTTAGTTTTGAATCTTTTCCAAAATCGGAGCTTTTCTGGTGGAAAGAAAATAAAAGTAGCGACAATCATAAACCAAGGGAAAATTCCGATCCCAAACAATTGGGAATTCATCAAATGAAAAGATGTTATTACGATAAATGCTACTAGTCTAGTTTTTCTATAAACGAGCAATGGAAATATCAATAAATCGAGAAATAGTCCACCATATGAAAATAAATAGACCATCCATTCCTCGTTGAACCATTGCCCAATTACGGGAAAGTCAGTTCGCGATGAAAGCCATTTTCTCATTGGTTCACCTTGTAACCAATCGCCATTTATTTTCGCAAGTCCCCCAAAAAAGTAGGCGATTCCCAATTGTATTCTTAGCCACCACAAGGTCCAACTAGGCACCCAATCTCTTTTTATTTTTGGAAAAATATATGCGTCTACTGAAAATGCTCGATTTGCAGGTAAAAAAATCATAATGAAACTGAGCAGGATGATTAAGTAGAAGTGATTGAGGTAATTTGTTTTGTCTAGTAAAAAAATGAACGAAAAGCCTAAAAAGAATAGTATAGTACTTATTCTATATAGAAATCCAATTGCGATAAAAAAAGCAAGAAGTCCCAACAGATAAAAATGGTAATACATACCATCACCTGTCCATGGTGTAACCCAGCCGAACCCTTCATAGGTAAAATAAAAGTCAGGATCTATCCAATAACGCTTTATCCAATTATGATCAAAATACCTAAATACTTCCCACAATAAAGTCAAACCAAAAGCAATTCTAAAGAATACCAGGCCTGCAATGTCAATTGGTAGATTTAATATTTCCTTTACTTTTGATAAATTCATTTTACAAGCTTTTTCGATAGTTAAAACAGCATCCCATAAAATGCTAACTTTAGAGGTATTTAGGTAAAAATTAATTTGAATTCACTTGTTTTTCACCTTAGTTCTTTGTTAAGCAACGTTTATTACTTCGCTGTAGTTGAAATCAGTTCATCATATTCATAAAACGCTGTCTTTTGTAAAATTCCATTTTCATCATAGTAATTCCAAATCCCGTGCTTTTTTCCATTCATCCAACTCGTTTTGGATTTTACTTGTCCGTTATTGAAGTAAAATTTGAAAATCCCAATTGGAATATCCATATCGTAATACTCTTCCTGTCTTAAAACTCCGTTTTCGTGATAATATTCCCAAAGTCCGTGTCCTTTTCCATCAATCCAAAACGCACTATATTTAAGTTGTCCGTTTTCATACCATTCTTGCCATAAGCCATTGGCTAATCCATCTTTTACAGTTTGCCAAGACTTAGGCTTACCATTCGGAAAGCTTTCAATTATATGACCTGTAAATGGTTTGTCGTTAAAAGTGTTTAACTTTATTCCATTTTCTTTAACTGTTTGAATTTTTGAAACGTCAATTGTCGTTTGTCCAAAGGAAAGCGAAGTAAATGTTAGAATTGTTAGTATAGTAAGTACAAATTTCATAAGTCTATTTTTAGTCGTCAATATTTTCCAAATTGAGGTATTCTGTTTCCATAAAGAAAATACTCCATTCTCCAAACTCGTAATTTCCTAAACTCTCTGCTCTGCTAAAGAAGAAATATTTACCATCTCTCGAAAATCGTGGACTACTTTCTTCATCTTTAGTGTTTATTAAAGCGCTAATTGGTTTTGCTTTGCTCCATCCGTTTTCAGTCTTTTTGGAAACGAAAATATCTTCGCCACCTGCTCCGTTTGGTGCATCGTAAGAATTGAAAACTAAATAATTGCCATCTGGTGAAATCACAGCCGAATAAATCCAATATTTTTCATCTTCAAAAATTCCGTTAATTATTTTGTGTTTTGTTCAAAATTTTGAAATATTATTAAAAAAGATAGCTGTGCAACTGTCACCAATATTACCCAACGTTTTTAGTTTTTAGTTTCAGTTTTTATTTTATTCAAAATTTTGGATTTTAGCCAAATGCTTGTTTCATTCAAACTGTCAATTTCAAAACTTTGATTAATCAAATCCAATGCTTGACTATTATTGCCTCTTTCAAAATAAAAAAGAGCACTGTTATTTAAAAGAGAATTGTTTTTGGGATTAAGTTTAACCGCTTGATTGTAATTTGTTTTCGCCCGTTCTAAATCATTAGTTTTGTCATAATATACTGCTAAATGAAACCATATTTCCCAATAAGTATCATCCATTTTTTTTGATTTTAAATAATACTTTTCAGCCATTTTAAGACTATCTTGTTTTTCATATACATTTCCAATAAGTGTATATATATTACTCAAAGTTGTACTATCAATTTTTGCATTAGAATTTATTACGTTCAAGTATATTCTTTTGGCTTCCTCATATTTTCCCTCTCCATATAGTTCGCTCCCTTTAATAAGTTTGAAATTATCGAATAATTCTTTACTTTCATTACAACTGGATAAGAAAGAAGTTAAAAATAAAATTGTCAAAAGTCTATTCATATTTTAGTGAGTGAGTTCAAATATTTGCACAACGGTTTTGTGTATGGTTTCCTTGCGTGTTTAGGTAACTAATTTAGCAAAAGAAAACGAACCAGAGGAAATTCCGAAGGAATTTCCAAGTAGGCGATAACCTAGCAATTAAATATACACGTTGTTAGCCTTTCGTTATTTTATCTGACTGTTAAATCATTTTGAATTTTGCTAATTAATTCAATTGCGATCAACCTCATTTTTTCATATTCTCTTAAAACTCTTTGTTTCCTCTGGAAATCAAACAAGAGATTATTCCTTCCTTTTGGTTCAGAAATAAGTTTTATTAAATTTTGTCGATTTTCATTTTTATCTTGAAAATGAGGAAAATCATTACTGTGCTTTATTTCAAATTCGTTTTGGCTAGAATACCAATAATTACCTTCGTTATTTGTTGACTCAACTTCCCAGTTAATAATTGTATTGAAAATCTTTTTTCTAGTTGTATAGTAATTATATATTTTTTTTGAAAGACTATCATTTTTTGATAATTTAGATATTCCTAAATTTTTGATTTTAGTAAAAGTCGTAGTATTTAAATCATAGTTTGAATAATGCGGAGTGATTATGAATGAAAGACTATCTGTTGAAATATTCTCGTATTGAGAAAGAGACAACAATTTGGTTTTATAATCTATAACGTATTTATAAAATCCAATTGCATTATTAAATGCAAGAGTATCAGATACTAAATCTTCTTTTAAGTTGTGTAGATAGGTTGTCATTTTTGCATTAGCTAACCGCTCGCTATTCCAATTATTTATCTGCAAAGCAATTAATATACCAATGACTACAAGTATAATTTCTCCGATAGCATATTTTAAATACTTTCCAGTTTTGTTTTTCTCCATAAGATCGTAACGTATTTTTCTAAAGAATTTTATCATTGGTTTATTGGTTGGTCATAATGAAGGCTAACGTGTTCGTGTATGGTTTCGTTGCGTTGTTTCAGCAGTGAATTTACTAAATAAAACACGAACGGCGAAATTCCGCAGGAATTTCCCAAGTGAGCGATTACTAGCAATAAAGTTTATACGGTGTTGGCAAATCGTTTTTTATGTCCTATTTTATTTCTCCTAATTTTCATTTTTTTGTTTATATAAATTATAATTCAAACATTTATGACTAAAGAAGAAAAGGAATTCAAAATAGCCCAAATAATAAGAAGTTGTTTAAGTGAAACCGATAAAGAGAAAATCATAAAAGTTTATGAAAAATTTGAAATGGATTCCGAATTAGAAAGAGAAAACTTATTACAAGGAAAGCAAGAAACATTAATTCCTATTATTTCCGTTAGTTTTGGCTGGAAAGTCCAACTGGCTTTATGTAAGAACAGTTAATGTGAATTTTTTCCTTTTTCAACTCAGAATCTAATATTATTCCAAAATTTGGGCAACAAACAAAAACGTGTATATCAGGAATTCCATCAATTAACTGAATCATAATATCAAAAATTGATTTTGAATGAGTAAAGCAATTTATTCCTTTTATATGTTTTCTGATTTTTGTTTCAACAAATTTTAATAAATCTTTCTCAATATCTGTTAAATCAATAAATTCAGTTCCTTTTTGATGTTTATTTTGAATGGTAATATTCATTTTTTAGGTTTTGAGTGAGTAATGTTTGCCAACGTGTTTGTGTATGGAAAGTTGCGTTTTTGTGAGCGAGGATTTTCCAAAGGAAAATCAGACGTAACAAAAGTGCAACGACCATTATTTAAAGACTAATGTAGCAATTTTTTATATACATTGTACCTGTTGCACAAGCCTAAGGTATTGATAAATTTCGTATCTTGATATATGCAAGGCAAAAAAATCTACCAAGAAAAACTATTCAACAATTTTCAACTAAGCGATCGGATTCCAAAAGAAAATTTTTATCGTCGTTTATCTTCTGAGTTAGATTTAACGTATTTATATGAACTTACCAAAGTCTATTACGGAAGTAGCGGACAAAAAAGCATTGATCCTGTTGTGTTCTTCAAACTATGTTTGGTTGGTTATTTAGAAAATATTATTAGTGATCGTAAGTTGATTCAGCATTGTAGTCTACGCTTGGATATTTTGTATTTTCTGGGGTATGATATTGATGAAGAACTTCCATGGCATAGTACGATAAGTAGAACGCGACAATTATTCCCTGAATCAATATTTGAAGAAGTTTTTACACGAGTTTTCATGCTTTGTGTAGACAAAGGAATGGTAAGCGGTCACACACAAGCAATCGATTCTGCACCAATAAAAGCGAATGCTTCGATGGATAGCTTGGAGTTAAAAGTTCCTGAAGAAGAATTGGACGCACATTTATCCAAAGTTCGGGTTCAGAGTTACCGAGATCGTCAAGTTCAAAACAAGGCAAGTAAAGAACAACAGGTTATTACTGCTAACGATCAGGAACTCAAAGCTATCACATCAAGGAACAAGAAATGGGCAAAGGATCAAGATAGGCGACCAGGCGCAGGCAATAAAGGAAGTCGGTATACCAGTAACAAAACGCATTACAGTCCCACAGATCCTGATGCTCGCATTAGTGTAAAACCTGGCAAAGCAAGAAAGCTCAATTACATGAGTCAACTCAGTGTAGACACCGCACATCATGTGATTAGCGATATTAAGGCATATCATGCTGATAAGAGAGACAATCAGTATTTGCAAGATATAACTATTAGAACTCAAAGACGTTTGCGAAAAGGAGGATTATTATGGGAAAATCTAGTGGCAGATACTGGGTATAGTAGCGGCGAGAACTATGCCTTTTTAGAATCTCAAGGTTTAAAAAGTTACATTCCACCGCATGGTACTTACAAAGGTGGTCCAGATGATTTTATATATGACAAAGAATCGGATCATTATGTGTGTCCACAAGGAAAGATTATTCCTTTTAAAAAGGTATTTTATGAAGGAGTAAATAACAATAAAAAGAAAGAATATCGTGCCTCAAAAAAAGTATGCATCGGTTGTCCACTAAGAAGCACTTGTTTAAAGAAGAGTCAAGAAAAGCGTATTACGATAACCTATTATGTGGAAGAATATGAACGAAACATTGCTAGAGTCCATAGCAATCAAGGACGTTATATGAAGAGGAAACGTCAAAGCACAGTAGAACCAGTATTTGGTACACTAAAGGAATATATGGGACTCAGAAAGATCAATACTTTAGGAATAAAGCAAGCAAATAAAGTAATGCATATGGCTGCTATTGCTTATAATCTGAAGAAATACCTAAAGTTCGTTACAAAAATGGCAAAAAGTGCAGCCAAAATAGGCAATGCTATTTTTTCAGAACTAAAAGCAACTCAAAACTTCATAGCAACTATTTTAAGCCATGTAAATTATTCAAATGTACACTTACTAAAAACCTAAAAAAGCCCTTAAAAGGGCTTTTTTTATATTAATTTTGTTGTTTTTATAGGCTTGTGCAACGGTTACCGGTGTTGCCCACAGTTATTATTCATATTTCCAAAGTTCATATTTAGTCCAAAATTCTTTAGCTTGATTTTGTGGACTTTTATATCCTTTATTTTCGTTTTCGTATGCTTTCTTTATCCAATAAGCAGATTTGTTTTTACTTGTAAGAGTTCCTTCTCCAAAATAGTAAAGCTTCCCTAAATAAAATTGAGCATTTGGATTATTTTGTTCTGCTCCCATTTTATACCAATAAAATGTTTTGGATTTGTCTTTTAATGTTCCTTCTCCTTTCCAATACATTTCCGCTAACATAATTTGTGCTGTAGCGTCTCCTTGTTCTGCACTTTTTTTGAACCAGTTAAATGCTTTTCCTTTATTCACTGAAGTTCCATCTCCATAACTATACATTCCTGCTAAATTTAGAAATGCTTTTGTAAATCCCTGTTCTGCACTTTTTTTACACCAATAAAATGCTTTTTCTTTATCAACAGAGGTTCCTTCTCCGAAACTATATAATTGAGAAAGGTAATATTGACCTTCTGCATTTCCATTTTCAGCTAATTCCGTAAATACTTCTAAATCTGTCTTTTTGGTTTCAGATTTTGGTTTTATTTCTTCGTTCTTTTTCTTAAATTCTTTAAACTGAATGTAAATTTCGTGTTTAACAATAAATAGAGTGATGTCAAGAAACTCTGTATTCCAAATGATAACGTCCTCGTCTTTTTTTAATGATATACCATATTTTTGATTTATGGCATAATCAATTTCAATTAATTCTTTTTCTAAATCTGTTTTTGATGAATAACTTTTTTGGATTAAAATAAATGAAAATACACCTTCTTTATCGAAAAAAACTCTTTCTCCTTTAAATGCGAATTTTGTTAAAAAATGAATTTTTTCCGATGTTAATTTATTCAAATCAATTCCATAATCTTCATCAATTTTTTGAAGGTCAGAAAGAGAGTAATTGTAATTTTCAATATTTTGATTAAAATCAATATTTAAAGCAATTTGTTGTGTTGTTTGAGAATTTGCATAAAAAAAGATAAATGCAGT
Source organism: Kordia antarctica (assembly GCF_009901525.1). Taxonomy (NCBI): domain Bacteria; kingdom Pseudomonadati; phylum Bacteroidota; class Flavobacteriia; order Flavobacteriales; family Flavobacteriaceae; genus Kordia; species Kordia antarctica. The sequence continues at coordinate 1,677,094 of NZ_CP019288.1, read as the reverse complement.
TATTAAAGTAATTATATTTTTCATTTCTCTACTTCTTTATTAAACTTTTAAAGTCGTTAATATCGTATGAAGGTAAGAATGTAAAAGCACTAGCTTGATGAATTCCTACAATTTCAACTTCTTGATTATCTGTTAACATTGGTGCAAAAAACACCTCACTTTCAAAAATGTCATACATATCAACTTTTATTTTATTTTATTTCAAATATTCACGAGTTGGTAAAATATAAAATCTATTTATTATGAACCCTTCCTTCATTTTGCATTTATTTTCTAGAGGTTCAAGTTTATAATAAAGTTCCTTTGCTTCTTTGAATTTCATAGGGTTTTTGTTTAATTGTGGGCAACGTGTTTGTATATGGTTTGTTGCGTGTTGAAGCACTAAATTTAGCAAATAAAAACCGAATAGAAAATCCGCGAGGACTTTCGTAAGTAGGCAAGAACTAGCAATAAATTATATACGGTGTTGGCAAATCGTTTTTCTTCCTAACTATGGTTTTATTTCGCAATTCGGAAGATATTCTTTCAAGTTAGAAATCTGTTCGTCTTTTAGTATGTTATCCTCCAAATTAATTAATACTAAATTTTTGCTTTTGTATAAATTCTCTATCTTGTCAATGTAATTATCTTTTAAAATTAAAATCCTTAACTGTCCAAGCATTTCTAGATTACCTAACGATTGAACCTTGTTATTTGACAAATTAATATGTTCAAGTTTACTGAATGGAATGTTTGAGTAATATCCTCCAAATGCGTGAATTTTATTGTGAGTTAAATTTAAATAATTCAGTTGTTTTAGTGTCTGGATTGGACCAAAATTTCTTGATGTTATTAGGTTATTACTTAGATTAAGATATTTCAAGTTTGGTAAATCAGTTAAAAACTCAATCTCAGAAATATTTGATTCAATAATTTCCAATTTTTCCAGTTCTTTAAATTCTCTAATTGGTGAGTAATCTTTAATATACAGTTGTGGTAGTTGTAACCCTTTTTCATCTCCTAATCTTGAAATAAGATGATTACAAATTTTAATGGTTGTAATGTTTTTAATTTTCAACAATTCATTTATTGTAGGTTTATTGTCATCTTCAAATGAAAAACATTCTATAAATATCGATTTCCAAATTTTATCTAGTTCATTCCACCATTCAATTTCAGATGTGCTTGTTTCTATAATGTCTAAGACAGCTTTAGTTTCTTTTTTTTCTTTTGCATTTGGCTTTATTTTTTCTGAAACTGTTGTTCGAGATTTTTCATAATTTTTAATGTTATTCTTTGAATTTTTATCGCTTTTGAACGAAATTCCAGGAAGAATGACAGCTAAACCTATCATTATGAAGAAAAATAATAATGCTGTTAATATATTTATAGTACCTTCAAATAAAGCATTTGGATTTGTAAATAATAGATAGATTGCCGCAATCACAATACTTGTAATCCCAATATATGATGCGCAACCTGTCCCTTTAGAATATCTTGCCATTACAAGTCAATAACTTCAAAAGGATAATTATAAATTTTGTTACAATATTCAGCACACTTTTTTAAATACTGCCTTCTATGTTGAATACTATTGAAAATTGCTAATGGAACTGTCCAATTCCATTTGGCTAAAAAATCTTCCCTTTCGTAGTTTAATTCGTCTTTGATTGCTTGAGTAACATATCCACCTTTGAAGTTGTCTTTATGTTTAAGATATAGTTCGTCAATCAATTCAATTTCATCGTTAAAATCTTTTTCAAGTTCAGAAATAATTATGTCATAGTTTTTTTGATAATTTTCTTCCATAAAGTTCTGTCAAATGTTTGCCAACGTGTTTGTGTATGATTTCGTTGCGTGTTTAAGCACTAAATTTAGCAAATAAATCATAGATAGAAAGTCCGCGAGGACTTTCGTAAGTAGGCTATAACTAGCAATGAATTATACACGGTGTTGGCAAATCGTTTTTTATCCTCTATATATTTTAGTGTTTTTCGGTACGAAAGTAGATTTGTTATCAGCTTTATATATTCTCCAACCATAAACTTGATATTGTTCTAATGTGCAATCGTTTGGAAAAGGTTTAAATAATTGAGTTCCTATTTTACTAGGAAATGGCATATTCTGCCATTTTTTTGTAAGAGGTTTCCAAGTGGATAAATGACCTGGGTCATTAGATACAATACTTAAACTTTTTAAACCTAAAGATTTCGTCGAAAGAATGGGATTTGGACGAGCAGATTTTTTCATTTTAAATTCAGGACTATTGAATAGTGATTGAAGTTTTTTCTTTTTACCTCCAATTAGAAAAATGCAAGAGGTTCCATATTCGCTTGCCAAAGATTCTAATCTTACTAAATCCCATAGGATACTTTGTACAGAAGGAACTGATTGTCCTATCCATTTAGTCTCAATAGCTAAAATAGGTTCTCTATCGTCATTTAAAACTGCAAAATCTACTTTGGGTTTTGCTCCACGTCCAGTAGAATATTTACTTATTATTGGATGTATAAATTCAGAGTGAACATTTGAACCATAAATTGAACTTAAAATTTGACCAATTGGAAATGATAAATACCTTTCGCTAAAAAGACCAGCTTTATTACAATGCTGTTCAAAAATCAACCAACCACCAATACCTTCTGCTAATCTTCGTTCAATTTTCATTTTTGGATGCGTTTTTAAAAATCATTGTCATAAATATTTGTTGGAATATTCGTTGGATGGTTTTTAGAAATAAGTTCTATCTCTTTTGAATAATTTTTAAAAAACTGTTCACAATCTCCCATTAATTCCATAGCGAATTTTCCAAAATAATCGGAAGTTACTACTGTCAGTAAACTAGAGTTTTGTTCTTCAAAAGACTTGGTGGAAACCACAGTTGAATAGTCAACTTCTAGAAGTTCAATATCGTTGTCGTAATTCAAAGACGCCTCAATCAAATCTCCTTCAATCACAACGATAGGAACATATATATTACAAAATTTCTTATTTGATTCATTAGACTTTTTAACTAAATATTCAGTTGCTTTAGTTACACTTTGTGTTGCTGAATATGCTAAATTTTTATTCTCACTATGAGAAGTAACTATATTATAACCATACTTTTTTAAATCAGGGAAAAGAATTGGTGAGCGATAATCATTATTTTTTAATATGGTTTGAACAAGTATTTGGGCATTCTTACTTGCAAATAATGGTGGCTGTATGTTTTGCGATTTGTTGTCCGAATGATTGGTGAAAACTACCCAAGGTTTTCCAATTGTCTTTTTACATTCGAAAATGAAAGTCAAATTGAACCAAACATTATTAATTCCTTTAGTAACGTGAGCTATTATATCAGTTTCACGATATTTCCCTGTTTCGGAATCTTTATAAAGTATAGATTGTGCTATGTCAAATCCGTGTTCTTTGAGAGTCTTTGCAACTTTCATTTCTAAAGGATATCCATTTTTGTTAATCCAACTTTTTATGCTTTTTAGTTTGTCGCTCATAAATGTTTGCCAACGTGTTCGTGTATGGCTTGTTGCGTTGGCGAGAACTAAGTTAACAAAAGAAAACGAACCAGAGGAAATTCCGTAGGAATTTCCAAGTAGGCTAGAACCGAGCAATTGGTTATACACGTTGTTGGCAAATCGTTTTTTTAATTCATATTCGGCATTAATAGACTCAATCCATAAAAGTAAATTACTCCAATAATTAAAATTCCAATGAGATTTAATTTCAGAGTTTTTCTTTTAAGGTCAGTCCAAATCGATTTTACTTTTTCTTTTTCAGAAACAACAACTTTTGTATTTGCTAATAAATCGCCAATTCTCCTTTTAGGATTTATTAATCCGACAATAACTTCTAAAGGCCAAGCAACAGCAATTGTCAAATTCCGCACAAAACATTGTAATTCAGATGCTGGCTTTTCAGTTTTTCTATTAATAACTTGGAATCCCAAAATCCGTTTTGCAGGACTTTTTGCATTAAAAAAATCTTTATTGAGATAAATAAACATCATAAAAAAGAAAATCACAGAGAAAGTTCCGTCTCCAATTTCCAATATTCCATTTGTTTTTAAAATCATTAGAAAAATCATTGGTGGAACAATTACAAAAGTCATAATGAAATGGTCTAATAACATACTCAAAACTCGGTTAATTCTTGAGTTACTATTCGTGACTTTAGAAATTTCATCGACTACTATTCCATCAGTATTATTGTTCCTTTCTGTCATTCCTTAAATGTTTGCCAACGTTGTTGTGTATGGTTAGTTGCGTGGTTAAGCAACTAATTTAGCAAATAAATCACAGATAGAATATTCCGCAGGAATGTTCGTAAGTCGGCAGTGACCAAGCAATAAATTATACACGGTGTGCCTGTTGCACAAGCCTAAGGTATTGATAAATTTCGTATCTTGATATATGCAAGGCAAAAAAATCTATCAAGAAAAACTATTCAACAATTTTCAACTAAGTGATCGGATTCCAAAAGAAAATTTTTATCGTCGTTTATCTTCTGAGTTAGATTTAGATTATTTGTATGAACTTACCAAAGTCTATTACGGAAGTAGCGGACAAAAAAGCATTGATCCTGTTGTGTTCTTCAAACTATGTTTGGTTGGTTATTTAGAAAATATTATTAGTGATCGTAAGTTGATTCAGCATTGTAGTCTACGCTTGGATATTTTGTATTTTCTGGGGTATGATATTGATGAAGAACTTCCATGGCATAGTACGATAAGTAGAACCCGACAGTTATTCCCTGAATCAATATTTGAAGAAGTTTTTACACGAGTTTTCATGCTTTGTGTAGACAAAGGAATGGTAAGCGGTCACACACAGGCAATCGATTCTGCACCAATAAAAGCGAATGCTTCGATGGATAGCTTGGAGTTAAAAGTTCCTGAAGAAGAATTGGACTCACATTTATCCAAAGTTCGGGTTCAGAGTTACCGAGATCGTCAAGTTCAAAACAAGGCAAGTAAAGAACAACAGGTTATTACTGCAAATGATCAGGAACTTAAAGCTATCACATCAAGGAACAAGAAATGGGCAAAGGATCAAGATAGGCGACCAGGTGCTGGCAATAAAGGAAGTCGGTATACCAGTAACAAAACGCATTACAGTCCCACAGATCCTGATGCTCGCATTAGTGTAAAACCTGGCAAAGCAAGAAAACTCAATTATATGAGTCAACTCAGTGTAGACACCGCACATCATGTGATTAGCGATATTAAGGCATATCATGCTGATAAGAGAGACAATCAGTATTTACAAGATATAACTATTAGAACTCAAAGACGTTTGCGAAAAACAGGGTTATTATGGGAAAACCTAGTGGCAGATACTGGGTATAGTAGTGGCGAGAACTATGCCTTTTTAGAATCTCAAGGTTTAAAAAGTTACATTCCACCGCATGGTACTTACAAAGGTGGTCCAGATGATTTTATATATGACAAAGAATCGGATCACTATGTGTGTCCACAAGGAAAGATTATTCCTTTTAAAAAGGTATTTTTAGATTATCGAACAAAGACCAAAAAAAAAGAATATCGTGGTTCCTCCAAAATATGTAAAGGTTGTCCAATAGCTTCGCAATGTTTAGGTAAAACAGCTAAAGAAAAGAAATTTTCGGTTACGTATTACAGAGACGAATATGAACGAAATATAGAAAGAGTGAACAGCAATCAAGGACGTTATATGAAGAGAAAACGTCAAAGCACAGTAGAACCAGTATTTGGTACACTAAAGGAATATATGGGACTCAGAAAGATCAATACTTTAGGAATAAAGCAAGCAAATAAAGTGATGCATATGTCAGCGATTGCTTATAATCTGAAGAAATACCTAAAGTTCGTTACAAAAATGGCAAAAAGTGCAGCCAAAATAGGCAATGCTATTTTTTCAGAACTAAAAGCAACTCAAAACTTCATAGCAACTATTTTAAGCCATGTAAATTATTCAAATGTATACTTACTAAAAACCTAAAAAAGCCCTTAAAAGGGCTTTTTTTATATTAATTTTGTTGTTTTTATAGGCTTGTGCAACGGTTACCGGTGTTGTGCATAGTTAATTATTCCTTTCAATATATGTTTTTTCGGTTTCTCTATTAGTCATTTCTCCGTTTTTGTCAAACATCTTAATTATTGTTTTTCTTTTCTTATTCTTATAAGTCTGATATTCTTCCAAATCTCCATTTTCATCGTAATAGTCAATCCGTGTGTAATTGAGAGTTAGATTTTCATAAAAGTATTGAGCGCGTAGTATTCCGTTTTTTCGATATTCTTTGATTTCAATGGGTTTTCCATTTTCGTATGTTCCTTCAGTCCGCTTATTTCCATTTTCATAAAAATCCGTTTCAATTCCGTCACATACTTTTTCGCAATTTAGATAAGTCCAGCGTTTTGAATGTAATTCACTTCCACCTGCAAAAAGAATTTTTGGTATTCTTATAGTGTCATTTTTGGTCTTAAAAGATGTCGAATATTGAAGTACCCAATCATCAATTTCCTTAAAAACTGTTATGAGGTCATAAATCGAGTGTGGTATATATAAAACCTCAAATTCAGGTTCAATTATCTGGTTAGAACAGTCATCATAAAAAACTAAATTCGGATTATCTTTTCTACTGTTCTGGCTAAAACACGAGTAGCTAATAATGAGCAGAAAGATTAATTTTAGGACTGTTTTCATAATTATGCACAACGTGTTTGTATATGGTTTGTTGCGTGGTTTAAGCACTAAAGTTAGCAAATAAAAACCGAATAGAAAATCCGCGAGGATTTTCGTAAGTAGGCTAGAACTAGCAATAAATTATATACGGTGTTGTAGCACGTTATTCTGCGTAATATTTCAATTTATTCGCCACATTTTTTATACCAAGTATATTGCTAAAATTTCTTTTATAGCCTATGATTTTTAAACTATTCCATTCTGTAAAAAGCACATTGTCTTTGTCTTTTATTTCGCAATCTTTATTTTTCACAAATTGATTAAATGCACTTTTTCCTTCGCAAATTATGATTTTCGGCTTAATTAATTTTACTAATTTATCAATCCATTTTTCCGATTTAGTATAAACTTTAGATGGTTTTAAATGACTTAAAAACTGGTGAAGTTCTTTTTCGTTTGTCGTTGCAAAAAAGAAACAATTTGATTTTACTGATTTTTTTAAATCATCGCTTGTCAATTCCGCCATTTCAAATAATTTTCTAGTCTGTTGAGCTAATCTATATTCTCCCTTTAAATATTCCGAATTTTCTAATGGACTAAATCGTTTAAGGTATCTATTATTAGTGTTAAAAAATCCGGCACCAGGATTTATTCCGATAAACATTATTTTCGGACGAATAATTAATGGTGAGAATAAAATCTGTATTCCTTTATAATATTTGTCGGTTTTTGATTTTAATTTTTCGTCAGATTGGAATTCTTCATAATAAGTTTCCACTTCCTTTTTTAATTCTAAATATTTAGCTGGTAATTCCAATAATTTTGATTTGTTACGAGTATTTTTTAATGTGCTACAACTAGTTATATCAAAACAAATATACTTGTTTTTCAGTTACTATTACGGGATAACAGAACTTTTGAGTTACTATTTCCCGATTCTTTTATTTTTTGCAAAGCAACATCCAAAGGGTTCGAAATAGCCATTAAATCCTTTCGCTGTACATGTGTATAAATCATAGTCGTCTCAGGTCGTGAATGACCTAACAGTGTTTGAATATATCGTATGTCAACACCATTTTCTAATAAATGTGTCGCATAACTATGCCGCAATGTATGTGGCGTCACATTTTTGGTAATCTTTGCAACTTTACAATTACTCTTTATAAATTTTCGAATGCTTTCTGCACTATATTTCCTATTGCTTTTCCCTTCAATGAAATATATTTTTGGGCTATAGGAGTAATAGTAATTTGATAACAACGGTAAAAAACTCTCAGCCAAACTAACAAACCTATCTTTTGCGCCTTTCGCGTTTCTAACAACTAACTGTTTTCTATCTATATCTATTTCCGAAAGTTTCAAATTAATGATTTCACTTACTCTTAACCCGCAAGAATATAGTAATGTAATAATTGTTCTATGCTTTAAATTTTTAGTACATCGTATTAAATCTAAAACTTCTTCTTGAGATAATATATTCGGTAATTTCTTAGTTTTCTTGGGTCTTGACAGTTCCAAATTATTGATGCTACTATTTTTCTGAAATACCACAAACAACTTTAAAGCACTTATAAATTGTCGTTGTGTACTAATTGCGTAATTTCTTTTTACATAAATATCCTCAATAAACAATTCAACATCTCTATTGGTTAGTTCATCTGTACTCTTACTTTTATGATACGCAACAAAATCTGCAACTAAATACGTGTAAACTTGGACTGTGCTTTTACTGTAGCGTTTTCCTTTTAAAAACTTAAAAAAATTATTAAGAATCGTTTTTTGTTCATCAGATAAGACCCGAACTTTCTTTTTTGAGCCATGATTTTTATCTAAATCTTTAGTATCAATGATACAATGAGGTTTTAAAACGCTAGAAATAGCAGCTAAGTTTTCACTATTATTTTCAATATACCAACTCTTTTGTGAACTACTCCATGTAGTTCCAAGTGTTGATTTCACAAGCTCGATAAGCTTTTCATTATAAGAAAAACGGATGAAAATTTGATCCGATTTTCGATGAACTCGATTAGATAAATATACAGTAGAAAGCTTTTTCATTTAATTAGCAAAAGAGAAAGATATAAAAATTATTTAATACAATGAAAGTTATACCAAATTGTCTTTAAACTATTACTTTAAAGTTTATTAGGTATTGTATAGTATAATAGTCCCAAAATGCATACAACAGATTTTTGCAAAGAAGTGAAAACACTCATTTTACGAAATTCGCAATAAAGTCATCATTTTTAATCATTTTATTAAATAATTCTCAATAAAAATGCTCCCGAAACATTCTCGCATCAATGCGACAGGCTTTCGGGAAGTCCCGAAACGTTCTCGCTGATGTGTAGGAAGCTTTCGGGAAGTCCCGAAACGATCTCGCTGATGTGTAGGAAGCTTTCGGGAAGTCCCGAAACGTTCTCGCAGACGTGTAGGAAGCTTTCGGGAAGTCCCGAAACGTCCATATTGAAAAAAATAAGTGCACACTGAGCGGAGTCTAAGTGCGCAGCCGTGCAACAAGCTTCCGTCAACGGACGGAATGTTCTCGTTGACGTGCAGGAAGCTTTCGGGAAGTTCAGAGTGAGAAGTTATGAGTGAGAAAAAACAAATAAACAAATAAACAAATCAACACTTCGACACTTCGACAAGCTCAGTGTAAACACCAAACAGACAACCCATAACTGAGAACCCATAACAGGAGCAAAGCGACCAACCCAAAACAGACAACCCATAACTGAGAACCCATAACAGGAGCAAAGCGACCAACCCAAAACAGACAACCCATAACTGAGAACCCATAACAGGAGCAAAGCGACCAACCCAAAACCACTTCGAAATCGTTGTAGTATATTTATAAGTCAGATAATGATGCAAGTAGTATGAAAATTGCCGCTAAATTTATTAATTTCGGGATTCAAAACGCAAACAATTCCAAACATGCAAAATCAAAAACGTGTCGTTATCGATCAAATCTCACCGCAACTCAACAATGGTGAATTTTTTATCAAACGAATTGTAAACGAAATCGTAACAATAAACGCACATGTCTTAGTGGACGGACATGATGTCATTGCGGCTTCTGTGTTATACAAACACGAAAAAGAACGTACTTGGAAAGAAGCACGCATGCACGAAACAGGAAACGACGAATGGCAAGCTTCTTTTATAGTAGAAAAACAAGGTTTCTATACGTACAAAGTAGAAGGTTGGGTTGATTATGCACTAAATTGGCAACACGGAGCAGAACGGAAAATTGCCGATAATCAACACATCGTTTCGGAACTCTTAGAAGGTGTTGATTACTTAAAAGCATTCCTTAAAAAAGCAACGAAAACGGAAAAAGAATATCTTCAAAACTGTATTGCAAACTTTCAAGATGCTTCCAAATATAAGGAAGCGATTGAAGCGGCGAGAAGTGAAGAATTACACAATATATTTGTAAAATATCCTGAAAAAATACTAGCAAATTCATCGCACGAATTGCAAGTATATGTCGATCGTAAAAAAGCACAATTCAGTACGTGGTACGAATTCTTTCCACGTTCGGCTTCGGAAACGGAAGGACAACACGGAACGTTCAAAGATTGCGAGCGTTTGCTACCAAAAGTTTCCGACATGGGATTTGATACGTTGTACTTTCCGCCAATTCATCCAATTGGAGAAGTCAATCGGAAAGGGAAAAACAATACTACGGAAGCGAAAGAAGGCGATGTTGGTTCGGCTTGGGGAATTGGCTCACAATATGGCGGACACAAAGATACGCATCCGCAATTGGGAAGTATTGAAGACTTCAAAAGCTTAATCGCGAAAGCGAAAGAATACAATATAGAAATCGCAATGGATTACGCATTGCAAGCCGCACCCGATCATCCTTGGGTAAAAGAACATCCAAATTGGTTCAAATGGCGACCAGACGGAACGGTTCAATATGCGGAAAATCCACCAAAAAAATACCAAGACATTCTTCCAATTTATTGGGAAAGTGAAGACTATAAAAACTTATGGAACGAATGTTTAAGTACATTATTTCATTGGATTGAGTGCGGAGTGGAAGTTTTCCGAGTAGACAATCCGCATACAAAACCATATTATTTCTGGAATTGGGCAATTTCCGAAGTCAAAAAGAAACATCCAAACGTGATCTTTCTCGCGGAAGCGTTCACCAGACCAAAAGTAATGCAACAATTGGCAAAACAAGGATATTCGCAATCGTACACGTATTTCACTTGGCGTGATAACAAAAAAGAGCTCATTGAATACATGAACGAACTCACGCAAACAGAACAAAAAGAATACATGCGACCAAATTTTTGGCCAAATACGCCAGATATAAATCCGTTTCACTTGCAAGGCGCCAATGAAGCAAAATACATTCAACGGTATGCGTTGGCGGCAACGTTGAGTTCTAACATTGGAATTTACGGACCTGTTTTTGAGCAAATGATTGACGATGCGATTCCTGGAAAAGAAGAATATTACATGTCTGAGAAGTTTCAATTGTGTCATTATGATTGGAATAAACAAAACAAACTCACAACCTTAATTGGTCGTATCAACGCAATTCGTCACGAACATGAAGCATTGCAACAAACGAATAATATCAAATTTTGTGACATTGAAAATGATAATTTACTAGGTTTCTATAAGTGGAATCAAGATCGCACAAGCGAAGTTCTAATCATTATCAGTTTAGATCAATATTACGCGCAACAAGGAAACTTACAATTGCCGTTACACGATTTAGGAATTCAGCAAGGTCAAAAAGTAACCGTAAACGATTTAATTACAGGAAATAGTTACAATTGGTACAGCGAATGGAATTTTGTAGAATTGCATCCTGCGTTGCCGTTTCACATTTTTAAAATCAATAAGTAGATTCAGTAAAACTGTTTGTTATGACTAAAAAAACCACCGAAACCAATTTACAAGCTGCATACAATTTCAATGATTCTTGGGAAGAATTATTAGAAAATAAAGCCTTTGTAAAAGCATTTTTGTCAGATGTTTTGGAAGATTATATCCTAAAACAACGTTGGTACGGTGGAAAATCAAGCAAACTAAAATACATTGAACTCTCGGAATATTTCCGCATTCAGCAACATGGCGAAGTCTATTTTGGCTTAATCTTGGAAGTAAATTTTGTAGAAGCATTCTATCAACATTACTTCTTACCGATTGCATTTGTGTCGGATGAAAGTTTTGCACAAGAAGATCGAATTTTGCCAATCAGCATCAAAGATCAATCAGGTTTTATCATTGACGCGATCAATCTAGAAGCATTTCGAAAACTGGTTTTTGAGCGAATTCACACGGCAATTCCAAACGATCAAACGAAAGTACAATATCATAAAAGTTTGCAATTTCAGGACAAAATCTATGAATCTTCTCGATTTATGGGCTTGGAGCAAAGCAATACTTCAATCGTATACAATGAAAGTTTTGTATTGAAATTCTTCCGAAGAATCTACGCAAACAAAAATCCTGACTACGAGATGAGTCGATTTTTGTCTGAAAAGAAAAACTTCAAAAATACGCCAGCATATCTAGGAAGTGTCAATTTGGTAGATTCCGAGAAGGAAAATATTACGATTGCACTTATGCAAGAAATGGTGCCAAATGAAGGCGATGCGTGGGAATATATGTTGAAAGAATTACACAAAGTATTCTCAAATCTTGAATACAAAAAAATAGACATTCAAAAATTACCCGAAACGGAACTCTTTTTACGTTTAGACATTCGTGATGTTCCGCCACAAATCATTGATTGGGTTGGATTGAATCTATTCTTAAAAATTCAAAAACTAGCCGAACGAACTGCCGAAATGCACATTGCACTCGGAAGTGAGTTTGAAGAAACAGCGTTTACGCCAACACATTTTAATGGCGATTATTCGGTTTGGCTGAAAAACAGATTACTCTATCAATTTCAAAACAGATTGAACGCGGTTGAAAACAATTTGCACAAATTGGATGGTTTGGCATTAACATTAGCACAAGAATTTTTAGACAAGAAAAATACAATTCGGAAGCGTTTTGTTAATTTCGATTGGACAAAACTCAAAGGCGAACGCATTCGAGTGCATGGCGATTATCATTTAGGTCAAATCTTGGTGAAAGATGATGATTTTTACATTCTCGATTTTGAAGGCGAACCAGAAAGTACCATTCGCGATCGGAAAGTAAAACAGCCGCCATTAAAAGATGTTGCAGGACTTTTTAGAAGTTTTCACTATGCGATTTATGCAACTATTTTCAATCATACGGACGATTACAAACATTCGCAAGAAGAATTATTTGAAGCGGGCGAATTATTATATAAATACCTCATTGGTGTATTCTTAAAAACGTACATTACCAAAATTCAAAATGCAAATCTCAACATTGGGTACAGTCAAGAACGTATCTTTTTACTAAAATATTCATTGCTTGAAAAAGCGGTTTACGAACTTGGGTACGAACTCAACTCACGACCACTTTGGGCAGTTATTCCACTCAAAGGAATCACGAACATAATCAATCATTAAACGATGGCAGAAGTAGTTCCACACAGTTTATTTTCAGAATTTGATGTCAATCTATTCAAAGGCGGAAAACATTACAGACTCTACGAAAAATTTGGTTCACACCTCATGACGCTTAATGGCGTTGAAGGAACCTATTTTGCAGTTTGGGCGCCAAGTGCGAAAACCGTTTCTGTCATTGGCGATTTTAATTTTTGGATAGAAGGCGAACACAAACTGAATGTGCGTTGGGACGAAAGTGGAATTTGGGAAGGATTCATTCCAGATGTAAAAAAAGGAAGTACGTACAAATACAAAATACAAAGCAGTCACAACGATATTAAAACGGAAAAAGCAGATCCGTATGCGCGTCGTTGCGAACATCCACCAAAAACGGCTTCAGTAGTTTGGGAAGCAGATTACGATTGGAAAGATGCCAAGTGGATGAAAAAGCGTAAAAAGAACAATGCCTTAGATGCGCCATATTCAGTATACGAAGTGCATTTAGGTTCGTGGAAACGTAAAATAGAAGACAACAAATTCTTGTCGTATGTTGATTTGGCAGAAGAATTAGTAAGTTATGTAAAAGAAATGAATTTCACGCATGTGGAATTAATGCCAGTCATGGAATTTCCGTACGATCCAAGTTGGGGTTATCAACTCACAGGATATTTTGCGCCAACTTCCCGATTTGGTGTTCCAGAAGAATTCAAATTATTAGTAGATAAATTACATCAAAACGACATCGGAATCATCTTAGATTGGGTTCCGTCGCACTTTCCAGAAGATGCACACGGACTCGGTTTCTTTGACGGAACATGTTTATATGAACATCCAGACAAGCGAAAAGGCTATCATCCAGATTGGAAAAGTTTGATCTTTAATTATGGAAGAAACGAAGTAAAATCGTTCCTAATAAGTAATGCTATTTTTTGGCTCGACCAATATCACGCAGATGCTTTAAGAGTTGATGCTGTTGCTTCTATGTTATTTTTAGATTATTCTCGTGATGAAGGCGAATGGGAACCAAACCAATTTGGCGGGCGCGAAAACTTAGATGCAATCGCGTTTATGCAAGAAATGAATGAAGCTGTGTATAGCAATTTTCCAGATGTGCAAACCATTGCAGAAGAATCAACGTCGTTTCCAATGGTATCGCGTCCAACAGCAATTGGCGGACTCGGTTTTGGAATGAAATGGATGATGGGTTGGATGCACGATACATTGCAATATTTTGCGAAAGAACCGATTTACAGAAAACATCATCAAAACGATTTGACATTCAGTATGACCTACGCGTTTACGGAAAACTTTATGTTGCCGTTTTCGCATGATGAGGTTGTGTATGGAAAACATTCCATCTTAGGAAGAATGCCTGGCGACGAATGGCAAAAATTTGCAAATCTTCGCTTACTTTACAGTTATATGTTTACGCATCCAGGAACAAAATTACTATTTCAAGGTTGTGAATTTGGACAAAGTGAAGAATGGAATTTTGAACAAAGTTTAGATTGGCATTTGTTGGAACATAAAGTTCACATAGGAATTCAAACGTTGATTAAAGATTTAAACAAACTCTACAAAAAAGAAGCGGCATTACACGAAAAGCAATTCTCTGCCGATGGTTTTGAATGGATTGATTATAACGATGCTGAAAATTCCGTGTTAGTCTACATCCGAAAAGGAAACAAACCTGAAAACGATTTGGTTATTGCGTGCAATATGACACCAATTCCACGCGAAAGCTATCGTATTGGTTTGCCAAAAGCTGGAAATTTAAAAGAAGTTTTCAACAGTGATCTCAAAAAATATAACGGAACGGACGATTTTAAAAACAAGGCAATTAAATCTGAAAAGAAAGAATGGCAATTTAGAAATCATTCTGCGGAAATTATGATTCCGCCATTGGGAATGGTTGCATTGAAGTATAAGTAGTGAGTTTTTAGATTTTAGTATTGAGATGTTTCGTGAAGAATAAAGAAAATAGAATCAAGAGCAAAGACTTTTTGAATATTGAATACAGAATTTTGAATACTGAATATCGAAGTTTTAAAATTTGATAAGATTTAAACTTTTAAACCTATAAACTCATAAACTGAAAATGTCAACGCTAGCGCAAGTTTCACAACTTGTGCCGATGAATAAGCTAAAAATAGAAGCTGAGATGATTAGACTCGCTTCGCTTTTGGAAACGGCTATGCCTTTAGTATCGCTTCATTTAGACAAGCTCAATGTAAACGCTTTTGGTATTTTGGCATGTGAATTATTTAGCATTCGTCAAGTTGAACTTGATTCAGGTTCACATAATCGTAGACGCTAGCGCAAGTTTCACAACTTGTGCCGATGAACATGCTAAAAACATTCGGGGCAGAAATAGATTTTTAGACTTTTCGATTCGTTATATTTCGGATACGGAGCAGAGTCGAAATGCAGCTTCATGTAAAAGTGAGAATTAATTTCCATAAAAATATTGCTTAAAAGCATTTCTCGATACAATTTTCTTCATTTCATTGCGAAAATCACTCGAACTGACAACTTTCTGTTAAATATCGAATACAGAATTTTGAATACTGAATATCGAAGTATCAAAAAAGCACAATCTACAAACTTTTAAACCTATAAACTCATAAACCAACAGACTAACCCAAATACACATTCAATAAAAAATCAACAAAAAAAATCAGTATTCAATAATAATACACAACTATAACGTTATCGTTAACAAATCAACTACATAAAGCTTTCAAATCTCTAAACTTTTCCGTTTTTTTACCAATTAAACGAAACAGTACTACATGATTGTAAATACGGAATTAGAACAAAAGGGAAATTTATTTCCATCCAGAATACTACATTTTCGAAAAGATGTAGATACATTTTACTTTACCGCAGAAAATGATGTTGTATTGCAATTGCGAATTGTACGCGATAGTGTCATGCGTTTTCGCTACACAACCACAGGAACATTTGAAAATGATTTCTCTTATGCCATAACCAAATATGCAAGTACAGGCTACAATCATCTAGAAATAGACGAAGACAAAGAGAAATACATCATCACAACGTCAAAATTAATTTGTCATATTTCGAAAGAAAACATGCGTGTTCAATTATATGATGCAATTGATAAAACGTTGATTAACGAAGATGAACTTGGTTTCCATTGGGAAGAAAGTTACGAGTTTGGTGGAAACGTTGTAAAGATGAGTAAAACTGTCAACGAACGTGAAAGCTATTTTGGGTTAGGCGATAAGCCAGATCATTTAAACCTAAAAGGAAAGCGTTTTCAGAATTGGGCTACAGATTCATACGCGTATGGAAAATCGACAGATCCAATTTACAAAGCAATTCCATTTTACACAGGATTGCATCACAACAAAGCGTACGGAATCTTTTTTGACAATACATTCAGAAGTTATTTTGATTTTGCACTCGAACGCAGAAACGTAACCAGCTTTTGGGCGCAAGGTGGCGAAATGAATTACTATTTCATCTACGGACCAGAAATGCAAACTGTCGTAGAAAAATATACAGATTTAACAGGGAAACCACATCAATTGCCGCCATTATGGGCGTTAGGTTTTCATCAATGTAAATGGAGTTACTATCCAGAAAGCAATGTAAAAGAGATTACACAGAAATTTAGAGACTTAAGAATTCCGTGTGATGCTATTTACTTAGATATTGATTATATGGAAGGTTTCCGTTGTTTTACATGGAATAAAGAGCACTTTCCAGATCCAAAACGTATGGTAAAAGAACTCGCAGACAATGGTTTTAAAACGGTTGCGATTATTGATCCAGGAATCAAAATAGATAAAGAATACAGCGTTTTTAAAGAAGCGTTAGATAAAGATTATTTCTGTAAACGTGCCGATGGACCGTATATGAAAGGAAAAGTTTGGCCAGGCGAATGTTACTTTCCCGATTTTACCAAACCAGAAGTGAGAGATTGGTGGTCAGGATTATTCAAAGAATTGATTGAAGACATCGGAATTCAAGGTGTTTGGAATGATATGAACGAACCTGCCGTGATGGAAGTGCCAAATAAAACATTTCCAGATGATGTACGACATGATTATGACGGAAATCCGTGTAGTCACCGAAAAGCACACAATGTATACGGAATGCAAATGGCGCGCGCTACGTATCAAGGTTTAAAGAAATTTAACTACCCAAAACGTCCGTTTGTTATTACGCGTTCAGCGTATTCAGGAACGCAACGCTATACCTCAACGTGGACAGGCGATAATGTCGCAACTTGGGAACATTTATGGATTGCAAACGTGCAAGCACAACGAATGGCAATGTCAGGTTTCTCGTTTGTAGGAAGTGATATTGGTGGATTTGCTGAACAACCACAAGGCGAATTATTTACACGTTGGATTCAACTCGGAATCTTTCATCCGTTTTGTAGAGTGCATTCTTCTGGAGATCATGGCGATCAAGAACCGTGGGCTTTTGATGAAGATGTAACCGATGTTGTGCGTAAGTTTGTAGAATTACGATACCAATTATTACCGTATTTGTATACTGCTTTTTGGAATTTGGTAGAACATGGAACGCCATTATTGAAATCGTTAGTAATGTTCGATCAAGAAGATAATCAGACGCATTATAGAACGGATGAATTTATTTTTGGAGATAAAATATTGGTTTGCCCAATTCAAGAACCAAATGCCAAAGGACGTAGAATGTACATTCCGCGTGGACAATGGTATAATTACTGGACAGATGAATTGGTTGAAGGTGGAAAAGAAAAATGGGTTGATGCAGAAATTGATAGCATGCCGCTTTTCGTACTAGAAGGCGCAATTATTCCAAAATTTCCTGTACAACAATATGTGGATGAAAAACAAATTGATGAGGTTACACTAGATATTTACTATAAAGAAGGAAAAGAACGCTCGCAATTATTTGATGACGCACATGACGGTTATGATTATACAAAAGGTCGTTACAGTCTAAGAACCTTCAAGCTGACAGGAAAGTCAAACGAATTAATTATTCAACAACATAAAGAAGGAAAGTATATTACAACATATAAAAACTTCAAATTAAACATTCACGGATTACCGTTTAAAGCAAAAGTAGTTCAGTTAGATAATGTAATTGTTCCGACATCTGAATTAGTAACTGACGAAAATGGTTTGATGATTGTTGATAAAGATTTCTCTGAGATTCATATTATTGGCTAGTTTTTCTTAAGACATTAGAACATAGAACATAGAACATAGAACATAGAACATAGAACATAGAATATAGAGTCAAGACTGTTATGGTTTTGGCTCTTTTTTTGCGTCATTGCGAAAGTTGTTCACTGAGCTTGTCGAAGTGAAAAACTTGTGGCAATCTGTTTATCAAATAAGCAGATTGCTTCGCTATCGCTCGCAAAGACGTATTTTGAATACCAAATACCAAATTCAGAATGATGATTTTCGACAACCGACAACCGACAACCGACAACCGACAACTTTCAATCATCCAATCAAAAACCCTTCAATCTTCTCAATAACTTCCTGTTTTCCTAAAATTCTACGGTGTCCCAAATGTTTTGTAATATGAATACTTCCGTTAGAAAGTTCGTTGTGAATCGCATAAGCGCAACTTACGGGAACATCAGCGTCATGTTCGTCATGAACAATTAATGTTGGAATATTTACTTCTTTTGCCGCTATGTGTGCGGAAGCGTAATCAATATCGCGTCCAAATTTTTGATCAAATTTCGCTTTCATTTTTTCAGCAACAATATCTTTCAGCGTAAGCGTACGTGTAAAATGTAGAATAATATCGGTAATAACATCTGCTGCGCCGATAGTAACTAATTTTTTGGTTTGAAATCCTTCACGAACCGCATTTAACAACGCCATTCCGCCCAAACTATGTCCAATAGCAAACTCAAATGTTCCAAATTGTTTTTCTATTTCATGAATAGAAGCAATAAATTCTGGCATAGAAGTCGTTTTTCCAGTAGCTTTTCCGTGCGCAGGTGCATCAAAACTGATAATTTCATAGCCTAATTTTAAAAAATGATCGGCAATTTTCACCAATTGTGTTCCGCGTCCGCTCCAACCATGTGCTAATAAAATCTTTTTATCACTTTTTCCGTACCGATATACAACAATCGATTTTACAAAAGCAGGAACAAATAATTGCGTCTGTTCTGTTTGTTCATCCATGTGAAATTCACGCTTTGGCATTTTATGTTTCAACGGCGTAATAAACAGTCGTTGCCCATACGTTGCAGCTAGTGACGTAGAAATAGATTGTAAAAAACGACCAGTTTGTAAAATTACTTTCGGAACTTTTACAGTAGGTTCAGGTGTTGAATTTGGTGTATTTTGACTCATTTTTTGGTAAGATATCTAAGATCGTTCAAAATTGAGATAAATTTTCGAGCTTCGGAAATACATTTTATAGTTTTATGTTTATAATTTAACAATTGTTACTTTTTTTTGAGTTAAGGAATAGATTTTTTGTTGTAATGACTTATTTGATTATTCCGTAGATTTGTACAACAATAATTCAAAACAAAAGGAAACCCTAAAATAACGTATATGAAAAAGATAATACTTCTTGCTAGTTTTTTGTTCATGTTATCATGTGCAACAAACCCATTTACAGGAAAAAAGACATTGGCATTTGTTCCAAATTCTCAAATATTTCCAACAGCTTTTGCACAGTATGACCAGTTTTTGACTGAAAATAAAGTAGAAACAGGAACTACAAGAGCAAACATGATTCAGCGCGTTGGAGAGCGTATTGCCGTAGCTGCGGAACGTTGGTTAGACGCTAATGGACAACAAGGATATTTAAAAGATTATAAGTGGGAATACAATTTAATAAATGATCCTACTGTAAATGCTTGGTGTATGCCAGGTGGGAAAATTGTGTTTTACACAGGAATTCTAGATGTAGCACAAAATGAAACGGCTGTTGCAGCAATTATGGGACATGAAGTAGCACACGCATTAGCAAATCATGGACAACAACGTATGAGCGCAGGAATGGTACAACAACTTGGAGCTGTGGCTGGAAATATTGCTATTAAAGATGATGAAACACGCCAAGCGTTCAATCAATATTATGGAGTTGGATCAACCGTATTAGGAATTTTACCATTTAGTAGAAAACATGAAAATGAATCTGATAAAATAGGCGCGTATTTAATGGCAATTGCAGGATACAATCCTGATGAAGCTGCCGAATTATGGAAACGTATGGGCGCAAATAGTAGTGGACAAGCTCCACCAGAATTTTTAAGTACACATCCATCAAGCGAAACACGTGTTAAAAACTTGCAAGCAGAAGCTGCCAGCGCAAAAGCTGAAGCTAGAAAGTTTGGCGTAACATCGTTTCGTCCATTAGGAAAATTTTAAATCAAAGACATTCAAAAATAATCTGTATTTTAGAAGCTGCTCAAAACGAGTAGCTTTTATTATTTAAAATCATATGGAAAAAACAACTGGATTGCAAAAAGGAGACAAGAAACTAATTAACGCTTGGGCATTTTACGATTGGGCAAACTCCGTATATTCATTGGTAATTAGTACCGCGGTTTTCCCTATTTATTATGCTGGCGTAACGAAAGGTTTTGAGAGTTATGTTGAGGTTGATAAAACAATCGAATTCTTGGGAACTACGATCAATCCAACTTCTTTATATAATTATACCGTTGCTTTTTTTATGGCAATTGTAGCCATAATGTCGCCCATACTTTCAGGAATTGCTGATTATACTGGAAACAAATTGAAATTTTTAAAATTCTTTTGTTTACTTGGTTCGCTATCAATTATCGGCTTATTTTTCTTTAAAGATGAAGCTACTTTGTGGATTGGATTGGTATTGACTATTACTTCAGGAATTGGTTTTTGGGGAAGTATTGTGTTCTATAATGCATATTTACCTGAAGTAGCACATCCGGAACAGCAAGATGCCGTAAGTGCCAAAGGATTCATTATGGGTTATATTGGATCTATCTTATTACTAATTGTTTGTTTGGCAATGATTATGGGTTATGAGACATTTGGATTTGAAAGTGAAGGACAAGCAACTCGAATTTCGTTTATTATTGTTGGACTTTGGTGGTTAGGTTTTGCACAAGTTACCTATCCTAAGTTGCCAAAAAAAGAAAACATACGAACACCGAAAAAAGGCTATTTAACAAGTGGTTTTAAGGAATTAGGAAAAGTGTGGGACGAATTAAAAAACTATAAAGAATTACGAACTTTTTTATTCTCTTTCTTCTTTTTTAGTGTTGGTGTACAAACCATTATTTATATGGCAGGAATTTTTGGAAGTGAAGAATTAGAATTGCCAACAACCAATTTAATTGGCGCTATTTTATTAGTGCAATTTGTTGCAATTTTTGGCGCGTATATTTTCTCTAATATTTCTAAAAAATATGGAAATTTAACAGCGTTAAAAATCACGATTATCATTTGGGGAATTGTTTGTTTTGTAGCATTTTCATTAGATAAAACTCAGGAAAACATTGAACTTTATTTTTATGGTTTAGGCGGATTAATTGGTTTAGTGCTTGGCGCGATTCAATCCTTATCAAGATCAACGTATTCTAAATTACTACCAGAAACAGAAGATACCGCAACCTATTTCAGCTTTTACGATGTGACTGAAAAAGTTGCCATTGTTCTTGGAATGGTTGTTTTTGGAGCGTTGAATGCAATTACAGGTTCTATGCAATGGTCTGTATTGTTCTTGGCGATTTTCTTCTTAATCTCATTTATTATTATGAGCTTCATTAAAAAAACAAAATACGTTCAGTAATCATAATCAGTTTTCAGTATACAGTTAGCAGAAAACAGCTAATCAACAAAAAAACCACTCAAATCGAGTGGTTTTTTTATGCTTATTTTTGAACCTTCTAGTTCATAGAAATACTTCCAGAACCTGCTACTTTCGTATCTTCTTTTGAAGGTCTTCCTTTGTATGTAATATCTCCCGAACCTGCTACACGAGCTTTTAAACTATTTTCTACGTATACTCTGATGTCTCCAGAACCTGCCAAACTTACGTTTGCATTTTTAGTTTTTAATTTATATGCGTGAATGTCGCCAGAACCAGCTAATCTTACTTCTGCTGAATCTGCTGTTCCGCTTGCAGTCATATCTCCAGAACCAGAAACTGACATTTTCAAATCGCCAGCCTCTACGTCAATAATTACATCTCCTGAACCTGACAATGCCATTTTAAACTTGCTTGCTTTTATAGTTGCATTTTTCGTATACACATCTCCTGAACCTGATAAAGAAACAGAACTAATATTTTTAAACGGAACTGTAATTAATAATTTATGACCGTTGCTTACTTTTAAATTATAACCTTTCTTAGCTTTAATTTTTAATGTGTTGCTATGTACTTCGGTTTCAATATGTTCTAATAAATTAGATTCTCCTGTCAATTGTATTTTTCCTTCAGTTCCGTATACCAATTCTACATCAAAAGAACCTGCAACGCTTACGCCATCATAATCAGAAGTTGTACGTGTAATGGTAGTTTCGTTTCCGTTACCTTTAATTTTTTTTCCACTTCCATACCATTGTGCATGTGAAACGGTTGTTGCTAAGAATAGCGTGACGATAAATAGTGTTGCTTTTTTCATGATTTTTGTTTGTTTGATGATGTGTGTTGTTCGTTTATTTGATTGTTTGTTTTTTCGTTGTTTGTTTGTTTGTTTGTTGAGAAATTAAACTTATAAACTTATAAACCCATAAACCCATAAACCTATAAACTACGTTATAGTTTTTCAAATCGGACACTTCCGTATTCTGAGTTGATGTAAATGTTATTTCCGCTAGTGCCGTTTCCGTAATATCCTTTGTAATAGCGTTCTCCAGATTCTACACGTTTCTTGTTCATCGTAAAATCGTCTTCACCTTTTATACTTGCATATTCTAAGCTTAATTCAAAGTTAAAATAATACTGTGATTGATACCCTATTTTGATTCCTGCATAATCAGATTGAATTCTAATATTTCCTGCATCATCTGTCATTTCCGCAATTTTAATAGAACCATAATCAGCTCTTACATCTATATTTCCTGTAATTATGCCCAAACGTAAAGACAAATAATCTCCAGTTCCTTTAACGTCATTTGCTTGTTCTATTTGTAATGTATTGTATTCGCAATTGTATTCAATATTGCTAATAGTGCCAAAACGCGATTTTGTATAATCGGCATTTAGTATAATATCTTCAGCTTTGTTGATGGTGAACGAAGAATAATCTGCGTTTATACGACCATTATTCATGTATGCAATTGTTACATTATTACTGTAATCAAAGTTTAATGAATTATCATTACCCAATAATTCTCCGATTTCCATGCGTCCGTAATCGCAATTTAGTGAAACTTTATTTTCAGCTCTGTTTAAGAAAATTGCGCCGTAATCATTTGAAATATTCAGTTCGTTTCCTTTTGGGAATCTAATCGTATAATTAACGGTAATATTCACTTTATTACGCTTATTCCATTTCCACCACGATTTAGAATTGTCTTTATTAAAACGTGTTTTTGCATTTACCATTGCTGGAGAATTGCTAAAATCTACACCAATCTGATCTAAACGTTCCGTGACTTTATCTTCTGAATCTCCATTGGTTTTGATGGTAACTTCAATGGCAACTATATTTTTATCCCAAGAAGTCATATGAACCGTTCCGTAACTGTTTGAAACTTTCAATAATGCATCCGAGTTTACGGAAAATTCCTTGGTAATGGTTTTCTCTTTCGTATACTTTCCTTCGTGTTTTCCCGTTCCGTTGTTTGCAAACGCAATAACTGGCAGTAAAAAAGTGAATACAATAAGTTTATATAATAGTGTTTTCATTTTTGAATAATTTTAGTTCGTCTATTTGTGTCAATACGCTTTCTAGTAAATTAATACGAAGTTGAAAATTTGTCACCATCGCACGTAAAATACGTTTGTCGTTTCCACGTTCAATAAGTTGATTTTTTAAGTTGGTATAATCGTTTTCTAATCGTTTTAATTGCACTAATCCATCTTGTACAATCTCTTTTGTATCTTCAGTTTCCGCTGCTTTTACCTTTATGAGTTCGTTCTCAATTAAGGAAGCAAAATACAACTGTGATTTTTCTACTTCTGGCGAAAATGTAACCTGAGTACTTTCTGCGGAAGCGCCAAAATTAGAACCGATAAAAATTCCTAAACTCAGTAAAATAACACAAGCCGCCGCAATGTGTTTCCACCACGTAAATAGAATAATTGGTTTCTCCGTTGTGTTGGTTTCTTCTGTTTGTTGTTGTGCTTCTAGCTTTGACAAGAATCGATTTTGATGATTTATTTCAGGTGTTTCCACATCAAAATCGTCTTTCAATCGGTCAAACAAATTTTCTATGTTGTCTTTCTCTTTCATACGTATACTTCTAATTTCTTTCTCAAACTGTCTTTAGCGCGCGAAATCATGGTTCTACAATTGGCGTAGCTAACGTCCATTATGGTACAAATTTCCTCATAATCAAAGCCTTCAATTAAATGTAAGGTCAAAGAAACTCTGTAATTGTCTTTCAGTGTTTTCAAAGTTTGCAATACTTTTTGAGCCTGTAAGCTTGTAAACTCTTCATCCGAAGCAATTCCGTCGTTATCCTCGACCTTATGTAATAAAGTGTCAATCGGAACTTCTTCTTTTCGTTGTTGCTTTTTGTACAAATAAATACTTTTGTTCACTACGATTTTTTTTAACCATGCTCCGAAAGAAACTTTTTCGCTGAAAGAATCCAATTTCAAAAATGCGTTTAAAAACGATTCTTGCATGGCGTCTTCCGCTTCTGCGCTATCTTTTAAGATTCTGAATGCAGTATTATACATCGCTTTGTAATACCGATTGTAAATCTCCATTTGGGCAGATTGGTTTCCTTCTTTGCACAACGTAACGAGTTGTTCAGTATGTAACTTTTGGTGGCTCAAAAAGTTTGGTTTATTGTAAAGATGATGATAAAATTAAAATGTTACACTTTAGGTTAAAATTATTTAATATTTCTTAATTTTTAGTTGATTTGATTCGGAAACTTGGCACAACAATTGTTTTTAAACAACGTATAAAGCTTCTGAAATCAAGTGCTTTGACTGATTTATAGGTTTTTACACAAAAAAAAGAGGAAAAGAAATTATATATATCATTCTGTTTTATGACAGAATGGCTTAGGAATATAAATATGAGCGAAACAAAGTTTTTAAATATGGACAGTTTGTCATTTCAGTCAATTGATGAAGATGCGGAATTAATTCCGTTGATGACGCCTGAAGATGAAGAAGAAATTAATAAAGAAGAATTGCCAAAAACATTGCCAATACTTCCATTGCGAAATACGGTTTTATTTCCGGGTGTTGTAATTCCGATTACTGCAGGAAGAGACAAATCGATTCAGTTAATTAAAGATGCCAATAATGGTAAAAAAGTAATTGGAGTCGTTTCTCAAAAAGATGAAACTATTGAAAATCCTACGGTAGAAGATATTCATACGTTAGGTACGGTTGCCCGAATTTTGCGTGTATTGCAAATGCCAGACGGAAATACAACCATTATTATTCAAGGTAAAAAACGCTTTGAAGTGGATGCTATGTTACGCGAAGATCCATATATGGAAGCTACCGTAAAAGAAGTGCCAGAAACGCGTCCTGAAAATATGGATGATGAGTTTAAAGCTATTTTAGATTCTATTAAAGAACTGGCATTGCAAATTATTAAGGAAAGTCCAAACATTCCGTCAGAAGCTTCTTTTGCGATTAAGAATATTGAAAGTTCTTCGTTTTTAATCAACTTTATCTCGTCAAATATGAATTTGGCAGTAAAGGATAAACAAGAATTGTTGGCAATTACCGATTTGAAAGAACGTGCATTGGCAACGTTGAAATTCATGAATTTGGAAATGCAACAATTAGAATTGAAAAATGATATTCAATCTAAAGTTCGCAACGATTTAGATCAGCAACAGCGCGAATATTTCTTGCATCAACAAATGAAAACTATCCAAGAAGAATTGGGTGGTGGCGTTTCGTATGAGCAAGAAGTTGAAGAAATGCGCACGAAAAGTAAAAAGAAAAAGTGGAATACTGAGGTGAAAAAGCATTTTGACAAAGAGTTGGCAAAAATGCAACGCATGAATCCGCAAGTTGCCGAATATTCAATACAACGTAATTATTTAGAGTTGTTTTTAGATTTACCTTGGAATGAATTTAGCAAGGATAAATTTGATCTGAAAAAGGCAGAAATCATTTTAGATCGCGATCATTCAGGATTGGAAGATGTGAAGAAACGAATTATTGAATACTTAGCCGTATTGAAACTTCGGAATGATATGAAATCGCCAATTTTATGTTTATATGGACCTCCAGGAGTTGGAAAAACGTCTTTAGGAAAATCGATTGCAGAAGCGTTGGGAAGAAAATATGTACGTATTTCACTTGGTGGATTGCGTGATGAAGCGGAAATTCGTGGACACAGAAAAACCTATATTGGCGCCATGCCAGGACGAATTATTCAGAGTTTGAAAAAAGCTGGAACGTCAAACCCTGTATTTGTATTGGATGAAATTGATAAATTATCAAGCAGTCATAATGGCGATCCATCTTCAGCAATGTTAGAAGTATTGGATCCTGAACAAAACACAGAATTTCATGACAACTTCCTAGAAATGGGTTATGATTTATCGAAAGTAATGTTTATCGCTACAGCAAATAGTTTAAGCACAATTCAGCCAGCGTTGCGTGACCGAATGGAAATCATTAACGTAACTGGCTATACAACCGAAGAAAAAGTTGAAATTGGAAGCAAGCATTTGTTAGGAAAACAATTGAAAGAACACGGACTTACGAGCAAAGATTTAAAAATAGGGAAGAAGCAACTTGAAAAAATTGTAGAAGGTTACACGCGTGAAAGTGGTGTGCGTGGATTGGAAAAGCAGATTGCCAAAATGGTGCGTTATGCTGCAAAATCCATTGCAATGGAAGATACATACGAGAAGAAAGTTACAAATAGTATTGTTGAAGACGTATTAGGTCCGGCAAGAATGGAACGTAATAAATATGAAAATAATGATGTTGCTGGCGTTGTTACAGGTTTGGCTTGGACAAGTGTTGGCGGCGATATTTTATTTATAGAATCTACATTGTCTAAAGGAAAAGGAAACTTGACTATTACTGGGAATTTAGGAAAAGTGATGAAAGAGTCCTCAACGATTGCAATGGAATATATGAAATCTAATACGGATCTTTTGGGTGTTGAACCAGAAGTGTTTTCTAAATACAACGTTCACATTCACGTGCCAGCAGGCGCGACACCAAAAGATGGTCCAAGTGCAGGAATTACGATGTTGACTTCATTGGTTTCTTTATTTACACAGAAAAAAGTGAAAAAAGATATTGCCATGACAGGCGAAATTACTTTGCGTGGAAAAGTATTGCCAGTTGGCGGAATTAAAGAGAAAATTCTCGCTGCAAAGCGCGCAGGAATTAAAGAAATTATTTTGTGCGAACAAAACAGGCGTGATATTTTAGAAATAAAAGAATCGTATTTAAAAGGATTAACATTCCATTATGTTTCTGAAATGAGTGACGTAATTAAATACGCCATTACTGACGAAGATGTGAAAAATCATAAGACTTTATAAATAGATTAGTGAAGTTGAAGTTGAAGTTGAACTCGAAAATGAATTTGAGTTCGATTTCAACCTCAGTTTCAAATTACACTAAAAAACTCTAAATCTTTTTTATAAGTTTCTTCTATGCTTGACATATCGAGCGTATTTAAGTAATCTATAATTTCTAATGCGTCCATTTTGGAAATACTTTCATCATACATACTTGGAACTAATTCCATCATTTTGTTTTGTATGTGAGAAATTATTAGAATCATATCTTCACAATATACCGACGGATTGTTGAAACCGTTTTCTTTTTTATGACGATGTACCAAACGTCCACCTTTGCAAATATCCATTATAGGACATTCTAAACATTTTGTGCATAGTTTTTCCGTGCTGTCTTCAAAATATAGTTTTCCAAGCGGAAGTTTTACAATTTCTACAAAATCGTTTGTGCTAATATTCATATGTGTTTTGGTAAAACCTTCACCACAACCTTTTAAGGAATCAATAGCTTCAATATCGCCATTTGTTTCAATTACAAGTGCATGTGCTTCATGTCGTGCAACTTTGTGTGAACCTAAAATAGCATTCGTTAAACCGTTAAAAAACGGAATAATTGGTCTTTTTGGGTCTGTAATCCATAAATCGTACAATTCAATTAACCATTTTCCCATTGCTTTTGGTTCGTACGGAAAGCTGTCATGTGTATAATCTGGTAACAGGAAATTTACGTAATCAGAAGAAATATCTGTGAGATGTTTATACGTAATTGCAGCAGTTTCATCAATATTCATCACACTAATTACTGAGACAAAACCGAGTTGTTTTTTGAGAAGTTTTAAACCTTTCATCACGTCGTCATAACTACCATTTTCTTTATGATCTACACGATACATATCATGCGCTTTTTTAGTTCCATCTAAACTTACACCAGGAAAAATTTTATGTTCTCTTAAGACTTCTGCCCAAGCATTATCAATTAATACACCATTTGTCTGAACGTTGTATTCAAATGTAGTATCGGGAAATTGTGTTTTTAAGATTTCTGCTTGTGTGATAAATTTCCCAAAAAAAGATTTATCAATTAACAAAGGTTCGCCTCCGTGAAATGTAAATGTGAATACTTCTTGTGGATATTCTTGTAAATAATTTGAAACACGTTCAATAATAGTTGGAATCATGCTTTCTTTCATAAACTTTGGTTGATTTCTATAAGAAGAATCGCCCAAGTTATACATAAAGCAGTACGAACAATTTAAATTACATCTGCTGGCAACTTTTAAAACTAATCGATTGAAATGCATAGGAATATTTTTTGTGTAAAAAGTGAAAAAAGACAGTTGCTCAACGTTGTTAAGCTAAACAATATTTTGAAAATTGAGTATCGTTGAGCAACTGTAAAATTGTAAATAAGCCGCTATAATGATTTATGCTTCCATTGGAAGGCGATCATCAACAGGTACTGCAATATCCCATAGTTTCATGCAACGTCCACGATTTACATTCCAATAATAACCGTCTGGGCATCTTGGTCCGCCGCCGCCAGTTGGATAGTGAATAATATCATCAATAGGAATGCCTACTACGCCTCCAAATACTTGGTCTAAATCTTCAATTTGCTTGTCTGATAAAGCATCAACAGTTTTGTGTAAAAAAAACTTTTTTTTCATAATAGTTTGATTGTGTTTTTGTCCGTACTCTAATATTTGAAATGGCTTTTCGGGTTCCTCCATTTTCGAATTAATCCTTTATCAATGTAAGTCGGTTTCATCCACAAAAGCAAGGAAACTAAGTGCGGTTTTATAAAACGTCATTAAAAGAAATAAACTTTAACTTCTTTATTTATAAGGGCTTGAGTGATAAATGTGTTGTTTCGCGGTAAAAAAAACAGTTGCTCAACGCGTTAAACTAAACAATGCTTTCGTATTGTGAATCGTTGAGCAACTGATAAATATTAAATTAGGTTTATCCTAATCTCATTGGAGCGTGATCAACTGGTACATGTGGATATGTTCCATCCTTTATACAACGTTGTACACCTGAATGCCAGTAAAATCCATCTGGACATCTTGGTCCGCCGCCACCAGTTGGATAGTGAATAATATCATCGTTTGGAATGCCTGCTGCATCTGATGAATTCGTAGCTAAACCTCCAAATACTTGATTTAAATCTTTAAGTTGCTTTTCTGATAAAGCATCTACAGTTTTGTGTAAAAAAAACTTTTTTTTCATAATAGTTTAATTGTGATTAATCCATACTCTAATATTTGAAATGGCTTTTTTGGTTCCTCCATTTTTGAATTAATTCTTTATCAATGTACGTAGGTTTTACCTTTAAAAACAAGGATACTATGTGCGGTTTTATAAAACATCATCAAATAAAAAGTGCTTTAAATGCTCTATATGTAAAGGATTGACTCTGAAAAGTGTAGTTTTACGGCGGAAAAAATCTGAAGAATAAAAAAATCTTAAAAATTTAAAATAAGGCGTAAAATATTTATGATATCTAAACGTTTTAAATAAAGATTTTAGTTACTTTGTACACATGCAGAAAAAGACCCTTTTTTACTTTTTTTTGTTTATAACTACGCTTGCTTCCGCACAAATTGGTGGAAAATACACGTATCAGTTTTTAAACTTAATTTCATCACCAAGACAAGCAGCTCTTGGAGGAAAGATCATTACCAACTACGATAAAGATGTAAATCAAGCATTATTCAATCCTGCAAGTATTAATTATACAATGGACAATCAATTGTCACTGAATTATGTGAATTACTTGGGCGATGTAAATTATGGTTCTGCGGCATATGCATATATGTGGGACAGAAGAGCGCAAACATTTCATGCAGGCGTTACCTATGTAAGTTACGGACAGTTTGATGGTTATGATGAACTCGGAAACGAAACAGGAAGTTTTACAGGAAACGAAATTGCCTTATCATTAGGATACGCTTACAATATTCCTTGGACAGATATTCATATTGGTGCCAATGCAAAATTTATCAATTCAAAACTAGAACGATACAACTCTTTTGGTGGCGCACTTGATTTAGGAATTATGTATGTTAATGAAGAATTGGAATTAAATATTGCACTAGCGGCTAGAAACTTAGGTTTACAATTCACAACCTATGCTGGCGCGCAGGAAAGATTACCTTTTGAATTAATTTTTGGAATTTCTCAAAAACTAGAACATGTTCCAATTCGTTGGCACGTAACACTTGAAAATTTACAACAATGGAATATCGCATTTGCCAATCCTGCGCGTGCCGAACAATCTATTGAAGGCGGCGTGAATGAAGAAAAAGTAACGTTTCTCAAAAATGTGATTAGACATACTATTTTGGGAATGGAGTTATTTCCAGACAAAGGATTTAATATTCGATTGGGTTACAACTTCCGAAGAGGAGAAGAATTAAAAATTGTAGATCAACGTAATTTCTCAGGAATTACAGCAGGATTTGGACTTCGAATTAATAAATTAAAATTTGATTACACGTATGCACGTTATGCAGTAGCAGCCAACACAAGTATGTTTGGTGTTACGATAAACTTGCAATAATCACGCTTCCTTTTAGGCGTTAACTAAGTGCTGAGTCATGAACAAAATTACCATAGCTATTGATGGCTTTTCATCCACTGGAAAAAGTACCATTGCCAAGCAACTTGCCAAAAAATTAGAATATATATACGTCGATACTGGCGCCATGTATCGCGCAGTTACTTTATTTGCGCTTCGCAAAGGTCATATTGATGCAGAAAACTTTTCTGTGAATGATTTGGTAGCAGATTTAGATGCGATCAATTTAACATTTAAATATAATGATAGTTTAGGCTTCGCCGAAATGTACTTAAATGGAGAAAACGTTGAAAAAGAAATTAGAACACTTCATATTTCTGAGTATGTGAGCAAAGTGGCAGCGATTCCAGAAGTTCGATATCAGTTGGTAAAACAGCAACAGAAAATGGGTAAAGACAAAGGAATTGTAATGGACGGTAGAGATATTGGAACGGTCGTATTTCCTGATGCAGAATTGAAATTATTTATGACAGCTTCGCCAGAAAAAAGAGCGATGCGTCGGTACAAAGAACTCATTGATAAAGGTGATAAAGTTGCGTACGAAGATGTACTACGAAATGTGCAAAGCAGAGATTATATAGATTCGCACCGAGAAGATTCTCCATTGCGACAAGCAGAAGATGCTGTTGCTCTTGATAATAGTGATATGGGACTCAAAGAACAATTTGAGCGCATTCTAAATTTAGCCAATAGAACAATTAATCCATAAAAAAGACTGTCTAAAAAGTTGAACTTTCGTCAAGCCGAACTTGATTCGGTTTCCCATAATAATTGAAAATCAACATAATGAGATTCTGAATCAAGTTCAGAGTGACGCTTTCTAATACTTTTTAGACAGCCTTTTTCTTTATATATTACTTTTTATTATAAGTTTGGAATTACCAACTCTTGTCCTGGATGAATAACATCAGGATTCTTTAAAATACCTGTATTTGCTTCAAAAATAGCAGTATACTTTCCAGCTTTTCCATAATATTGCTTTGCAATCTTACCTAAAGTTTCTCCACTAGAAACTGTGTGACGGTGATATACTGAATCATCGGCTACTTTAATATCTGCTTCAATATCTTGAGGCATTTCTCCACCAGATTCTTTAATTTTGTCCCACATTAAATTCTTTTCGTGCGGCGTACCGGCAACACCAGAAACTTTTAATACTCCATTCACTTCTTCTACATTACCATGCTGGATTCCTAAAGCTTCACCAAGGTCAAGAACTCCTTGATATTTTGATTTTACACTCATTCTTTTATTATTTTAATTATTAATATCATAAAGATAAACTAAAAAAATAAATTCTATGTTATGCCAGTGTTACAATCTGTTTTTTCGATGAAAATCATATTTTGTAGTTAAATTGAATAAATGCACCTCTAATTGAATGTTATAAGTTTGTAAATCAAAATAATAATAGTATTTTTGCACTCCTTTTTAGCATGTTAGAGAATCGAAAAGGAAAAAATAAATTTATACAAACATAACAGCTACTGCCTTTCACATGTGAAGAGTCTCTAAAAAGAGCAGTATACAAAATAATACATCAGCAATGGCTGAAGAAACAAAAAACCCAGAAGTTCAGGAAGTTAAAAACCCTGAAGAATTTTTAGCAAACTTTAACTGGCACAATTACGAAGAAGGAATTGACCAAGTTGAAGACGAAAAGTTAGAAGAATTCGAAAAATTAGTAGCGGCAAATTTCGTTGATACAGATGATGATGCTGTAGTAGATGGAACTGTAGTAAGAATGACTGACAGAGAAGCGATCATTGATATCAATGCGAAATCTGAAGGTGTAATTTCTTTAAACGAATTTCGTTACAATCCTGACTTAAAAGTAGGAGACACAGTAGAAGTATTAATTGACATTCGTGAAGACAGAACTGGACAATTAGTATTATCTCACAGAAAAGCGAGAACAATCAAAGCATGGGAAAGAGTAAATACTGCTCATGACAATGGTGAAATCGTAAACGGTTTTGTGAAGTGCAGAACTAAAGGTGGTATGATTGTAGACGTATTCGGAATTGAAGCGTTCTTACCAGGATCTCAAATTGATGTAAAGCCAATTAGAGATTACGATCAGTATGTAAATAAAACAATGGAATTCAAAGTGGTTAAAATTAACCATGAATTCAAAAACGTTGTTGTTTCGCATAAAGCTCTTATTGAAGCTGATATCGAATTACAGAAAAAAGAAATCATTGGTCAATTAGAAAAAGGTCAAGTACTAGAAGGAATTGTGAAAAACATTACTTCTTACGGTGTATTTATTGATCTTGGTGGAGTTGATGGATTAATTCACATTACAGACCTTTCTTGGTCTAGAATTAATCATCCAAATGAAGTGGTTGAATTAGATCAAAAATTAAATGTTGTAATCCTTGACTTTGATGATAACAAATCAAGAATCCAATTAGGATTAAAGCAATTAAGCGCTCATCCTTGGGAAGCGTTGAGTTCTGACTTAAAAATCGGAGATCAAGTAAAAGGAAAAGTCGTTGTTATTGCTGATTACGGTGCATTTATTGAAGTTGCAGAAGGTGTTGAAGGATTAATTCACGTTTCTGAAATGTCTTGGTCTACACACTTACGTTCGGCGCAAGATTTCGTAAAAGTAGGAGATCAAGTAGAAGCTAAAATCTTAACTTTAGATAGAGAAGATCGTAAAATGTCTCTTGGTATTAAACAAATGACGCCAGATCCATGGACTGATATTACTACAAAGTATCCTGTAGGTTCTAAACACACAGGAACGGTACGTAACTTCACTAACTTTGGTGTATTCGTAGAATTAGAAGAAGGTATTGATGGATTAATTTACATCTCTGATTTATCTTGGACTAAGAAAGTGAAGCATCCATCTGAATTTGTTACTGTTGGTGACAAATTAGAAGTTCTTGTATTAGAATTAGATGTAGATGGACGTAAATTAAGTTTAGGTCACAAACAAACTACTGAAAATCCTTGGGATAAGTATGAAGGTGAATTTGGTGTAGGTACGTTACATACAGCAGAAATTACTGATACAAACGATAAAGGTGCAACGGTAGCTTTAAACGAAGATGTAGTAGCTTTCATTCCTTCTCGTCACTTAGAAAAAGAAGACGGAAAGAAATTGAAAAAAGGTGAAAAAGCTGAGTTCAAAGTAATTGAGTTCAACAAAGAATTCAAAAGAGTTGTAGCTTCTCATACAGCTATCTTTAGAGAAGAAGAGCAAAAGAACGTTCAGGCAGCCGCTAAGAAATCAGCAGCTTCTGAAAAAACTACGCTTGGAGACTTAGATGCTTTACAAGAGTTAAAAGACAAAATGGAAGGGAAAAACTAATTTCCAATCATTTTATCAGATATAAGAAAGCCGTTTCAATTTGAAACGGCTTTTTTTGTGGGTATATTTTATTCTTCTTTTTTTTCTTCTTCGGGAGGGAATTCAAATAATTCTGTGAATTTAATTTCTAAACCTATCATAATCTTATATAAAGTTTTAATAGTTGGACTTGTGCGTCCAGTTTCAATTCTTTGTACTGCACTTTCGTCCATCCCTGATTCTATACCTAAATCAAGCTGAGTCATATTTCTATCCTTTCTTAAGTTTCGAATTTGTTTTCCTATATTTTTAATGAATTGCTCTACATCAACTTCTTCCATAATTATCGCTACTATATTTTTTGGAAAATAATGGTATTGATTGAAAATGAACCAGACAATTTTGTCGTCTAATGATTTTTTTCTATTTTTGGATGATTTATATATACGAATTGTACTAACATTTCATGAATTCTTGACGCTTATACAATATTTACTACGCTTATGAAGATTACTTGTATATGTGTAATCTATTTCTTTAATTTGTGTAGTTGGTATTCTTTTTTAAATACATATAAATACTATACAACAGCTAAACATCTCCCTAAACCTTAGTTGCAATAATTGAATCATTCGTTTTTTAGATTAATCATCTAAGAAATTCAAAATATTTGATTGCAATCAATGAAGCGGAAACCGAAAAGCTTTTAATAGAGTAGGAAAAATTTTAATTATTTATAAATTATGGAAAAATTAAGTTTAGAGAAGTTCAAAGACGTAGAAATCAATGATGCTCAAAAAAACCGTATGTTTGGTGGTACTGCTTCATCAAGTTCATCAACTTGTAAAACTAAACCTGCTTGGTCTCAAGTAGATACTCAAACTGATTTTTACACAGATGCTTGTAATGATGGGGATTATGCATACGTAGGTTCATCAATGATGACAACCGATTTATTAACTCAAGTCTCATTTTACGATTCTTGGTAGATTTCAAAAATAAATGAACAAACTAGGTCTTTCTAAAACATATTGAAAGATCTAGTTTAAAAATAAATAAATGAAAAAACTTTTAAATGTCTTGGTATTTATACTATTTCTAACTGCTTGTAAAAAAGAAAAAGAAGCCGAAACGCTTCAAATAGCAAGCTATCAAGAGTATCAGAATGATATGCAAATAGTATCTGTACTAAATGGTGCAGAAGATTGTGAACAACTAATCGCTATTTTTGAAACTCTAAAAACCATTGATGGTAAAGAGAAATTGTATCGGTTAGGAAGAAGTTTATGTGATTTTGAGTATCCCGAAATTTGCACGAAAGGTTCTCATCAACTAACTGATAAATTAGGCAATATTTTTAATAATGATCAATCGGTTAGGGAAGAATTTAGTGCATTTATACAAGATAAAGATTTAGATTTTTCTCCCGGAACAAATTTTTCTGAAGAACTAAAACAGCAAAAATTTTATTGGGATTCTATAGCAAAAAAGACAGATTCTTTAAATCTTTTAGAGTTTACAAGCATTATTGATAGTACAGGAGAATGGATTGGTGTTGAATATTTAAAAAGAAACCCGAATAGTTCAAATTTAGGTATTTTGATAGGGCATTTTCCTGAAAAGGAATATATGAAATATACCATCATGGCATACGAAAGTGCTACCAAAGGAAAAGAATATTGGAACAGTGTTGAAAAAATGATTGGTTTTTCAAAAAAATATCATATTGAAGACATGGAGTATTATACAAAACGGAAAAAAACTATTCCATTTCGATTTCTAGAATATGAATTAACAGGTATTATCAATGAGAAATCAGATTTGACTCAATTGGAATTTACTAATATTGCAAAAGTGCAAGTTAGCTCGAATGATTCCTCGAAATTGTATTTTGAACTTTCTAGTTCTATTGATGATATTGAGACTCGTAGAAAACTTTTAGCACAAGCAAAAAATCTCCTTATTAAACTCGGTCGGGATGAAAACTCTATAAGAATCAAAGAAGAAAAAGAGTCACACAAAGAATACAAACTATATTATGAAATAGTTCGCTAATGCATCTAATTATATCCGAAAAGCTAGACCAACCTACTAATGAAGCTTTAAAATGGTTTGCACACTACAAAAAAGAAGCTACAGTACTTACTATTGACCAAGTAGTTTCCGCTGATTTTAGCACAGGCTTTGATAATCCTTTACTATCTTTTAATAACTATAATATTAGTTTTAAGGAAATTAAAAGTATTTGGTTCAGACGCGGAAGATTAAAGTTAAAATATGATTATCAATCCAATACTGATAGTGAAGTACTGAAGCAGTTTCATATAGGAACAAAAGTCACTATTGAAGTTTTTTTGAATTATTTAGCGCTTACAAATATAAGATATGTAGGCAGTCCGTTCAAAGTAAATGTAAATAAATTAGAAGTATTACATATTGCTAAAAGAATAGGTTTCAATATTCCAAAAACGATTGTAACAGATGATTTAAAAAAAGTGCGCGCTTACTTTGGAAATACTTCGGTTATTACCAAGCTTCTAGTTCCAATGAATAACGTGTCTTCTGATAATCAAAAAATAAATTATTTGACGTTTAATCTCGATGAAAATGTTTTAGAAGATAATGAAATTTCAATCTCACTTTTTCAAGAGAAAATTGAAAAAAAGTATGAAATCAGAACCTTTTTTCTTGGAGGGAAAACATTTTCTAAAGCTATATTTTCTCAGTCAGACGCTATGACAAAAGATGATTATAGAAATTACAACAACGAAAATCCTAATAGAGAAGTTCCTTTTAAACTCTCGAAATCAATGGACGAAAAAGTGTGTAATTTAATGAATGCAATAGGATTAAATACAGGTTCATTAGATTTTATGATAAGCGAAAAAGGTGAATTTATTTTTTTGGAAGTAAACCCTATTGGTCAATTTTCGGATTTAAGTTTTAACTGCAATTATAATTTAGAAAGAAAAGTTGTTGAATATTTAATACAATTATAATGAAAAAAACAAAATTTCCTGCCAGTCATCAATTAGCTATTCAGAGTGAATCTTTTGTAAAAGAAGGAACTCTGTTACAAAGATGTACAACTGAAATACATAACACAAAAAGAGAAGCTATGACAACTGCACATTGGAAACCAATTTCAAAAATACTTCTTCCGATATGAAATTAGTAAGATTTGAAAATTGTGTTCCTGTAAAAGGGCATTCGCGCGCTACCATTTGCGATCTTCAACGAAATCGTATAAAACTTATTCCGAATACTTTATATGAAATTCTAACAACTCATAACGGGAAAAGTGTTGCAGAAATTAAGACATTTTACAAAGAAGAAGATTATGATACTGTTGATGAATATATTGCTTTTTTGATTGCCAATGAATTTGTTTTTTTAGCAGAAGAACCACAATGGTTTCCAAAATTATCTATGGAATGGGAATCTCCTGATCAAGTTACCAACGCAATTGCAGATATAGATGCAATAAGTACATATGACTTGTTTAAATTTTTACAAGAACTCAATAATTTTAGTTGCAATTCGTTGCAATTACGATTTTATGACTTAGTAAATATGGATTACTTAGAAGAAATTTTACAATTCTTAGAAAAATCATGCTCTTCAATAATTGGTGTAGAATGTTATATAAAATACAGTAAGTTCTTAGAAAAGGATACGCTTATAAATTTTGTAGATTATCATTCTCGATTACTGAGATTGATTGTTCATAGCGCAGAAAAAGATGAAGTTATTCCTAGTGAAATTAATGACCAGGCTTTTTTATTTTTTACAAAACAAAATATCAATTCACAGACACATTGCGGTATAATTCATAAAGATTTTTTCACAGTCAATTTACCTTTGTTCACAGAATCACAAAAACATAATTCCTGCTTAAACCGCAAAATCTCAATAGATGCAAACGGCAATATCAAAAACTGTCCATCAATGCCGCAAAGTTTTGGAAACATTGAAAATACAACGTTACAAGAAGCGTTACACCAAAAAGACTTCAAAAAATATTGGAATATTACCAAAGATCAAATTGATATTTGTAAAGATTGTGAATTCAGATACGTTTGTACCGATTGTAGAGCATATACCGAAAACCCCGAAGATGAGTATTCAAAACCACTAAAATGTGGATACAATCCGTATACAAATGAATGGTCAGAATGGAGTGTAAATCCACTCAAACAAAAAGCAATAGAATACTATAAGCTACAAAAATAGTATTGTAAGTTTGAAATACTGTTCAAAAAATCTGTACTTTTGTATTCCAAACACTATTTGGAGTTAACTATGAGTCAAAAAATCTTATTGAACTCAAAAGAGATCGGAATTATTCTTCATCGATTGGCATGTCAGCTTATCGAAAAACATCTTGATTTTTCAAATACCGTATTGATAGGAATTCAACCTAGAGGAATTTATCTAGCGGAACGCTTAACCAGTATTTTACGTGATGAATATGAAGTAAAAAACATAGAATTAGGCTATCTCGACATCACTTTTTACCGAGACGATTTCCGCCGAAGCGAAAAAATACTTGAAGCAAATAAAACGAATATCGACTTTGTCGTAGAAAATAAAAAAGTTGTTTTCATCGACGATGTTTTATATACAGGAAGAAGTATTCGCGCCGCATTAACTGCAATTCAATCCTTTGGAAGACCAGACGAAATAGAATTATTAGTATTAATAGACAGACGTTTTAGCAGACATTTACCAATTCAGCCAAATTATCGTGGACGACAAGTAGACGCAATCAACAAGGAGAAAGTAAAAGTGAATTGGTTGGAAAATGACGGCGAAGACATGATATATCTTATAAACCAAGAAAAAGACAATTAGAAATGAGCGAACTGAGTGTCAATCACTTACTAGGAATAAAATATCTCAAAGAAGAAGATATACAACTCATTTTTGAAACGGCAGATCAGTTTAAAGAAGTGATCAATCGTCCTATAAAAAAAGTACCATCTTTACGAGATATCACAATTGCCAATCTATTTTTTGAAAACAGTACACGTACAAAACTTTCGTTTGAATTGGCAGAAAAACGATTGTCCGCAGATGTCATTAACTTTTCTGCTTCGCAATCGTCTGTGAAAAAAGGAGAAACTTTAATTGATACGGTAAATAATATTCTATCTATGAAAGTAGATATGATTGTCATGCGACATCCAAATCCTGGCGCTGGCGTATTTCTATCCAAAAATGTAAGCGCAAGTATCATAAATGCTGGCGATGGCGCACACGAACATCCAACACAAGCATTGTTAGATTCGTATTCTATTCGTGAACGACTTGGCGATGTTGCTGGAAAAAATGTGGTAATTGTGGGCGATATTTTACATAGTAGAGTTGCCTTATCAAACATATTTGCACTCAAATTACAAGGCGCAAATGTGAAAGTGTGCGGACCAAAAACATTATTGCCAAAATACATTGAAAGTTTAGGTGTCAAAGTAGAAACTGATTTGCGAAAAGCACTAGAATGGTGCGATGTAGCAAACATGCTTCGCGTGCAAAACGAACGTATGGACATTAGTTATTTTCCGTCTACGCGAGAATACGCTCAGCAATACGGAGTTACAAAAACCTTATTAGATTCGCTTGACAAAGAAATTGTAATCATGCATCCCGGCCCAATAAATAGAGGTGTGGAAATTACAAGCGACGTTGCTGATTCCAAACAATCTATCATTCTAAATCAGGTTGAAAATGGAGTTGCAGTTCGTATGGCAGTTATTTATTTATTAGCTTCTAAAATAAAACAGTAACATACATTTTTGCCATTTTTTAGGAAATAGAAAATGTCAAGATGCGTTCAGTATATTAAAATAGCGTTAAACCTATTTTAACAACACTACTATCAAGGAAATTTTGTAAATTGTAGATAGAACTTAAAAAAACTACCTAAAAACCCTCTAAACTTTTAACCTATGATTTTAGACAAACAAGAAAATATTTTAATCATAACACAAGAATCTGTTGACACCGTGGAACTTGTGAAAAAAATTAATGCGCGTTACAAGGAAATGCAGAATGATAACATCATTGTAAACCTGTTTTCATTTGGTAAATTGACTAAAAGTGATTTGGTAGAATTTTTACAACTTTCCAAAATACATCGAGCAGCAAAACGTTCGTTCGTCATTGTAACTAATAAAATTAATACCGATGATTTACCAGAAGCCATCATGACAGTGCCAACACTTCAAGAAGCTTTTGATATTATTGAAATGGAAGAAATAGAACGCGATTTAGGTTTCTAGCTTTCAACGATTAATAAAACTAAATGAAATTAACCATATTGGGCTGTTACGCAGCAACACCAACAAAACATACAAATCCGACAGCGCAAATTCTAGAAATTAGAAACCATATTTTTCTCATAGATTGTGGTGAAGGAACACAAGTGCAACTTCGAAGAAGCAAAGTCAAATTTGCGCGAATCAAACATATATTCATCTCACATTTACATGGAGATCATTTCTACGGACTCATAGGATTGATCTCCACGTTTATGTTGTTGGGAAGAAATACGGATTTGCATATTTACGGTCCAAAAGGACTCAAAGAATTAACCTTATTACAATTAAAACTCACAAAATCTTGGACGAGTTATACGCTTTGTTTTCACGAATTAGAAAGTAAAGAATCAGAGCTTGTTTTTGAAGATGAAAAAGTTACGGTGACAACAATTCCGTTAGATCATCGTGTGTATACGAATGGTTTTTTATTCAAAGAAAAAGAAAAAGAGCGCAAACTAAACATCAATGCAGTTCTCAATTTCGAAATTGAAAAATGTTACTATCAAAATATAAAGAAAGGTAAAGATATTACGCTCGATTCTGGCGAAATCATATCAAATGAAAAACTTACTTTTGATCCTCCAAAGCCGAAAGGATACGCTTTTTGTAGCGATACAGTATATTTCCCTCAAATAATTGATCAAATCAAATACGTAGATGTTTTATATCACGAAGCTACGTTCCTTGACAAACATGATCAATTAGCTACTAAAACCAAGCATACAACCGCAAAACAGGCAGCAATGATTGCCAAAGAAGCAAACGTTGGTCAGTTAATACTCGGTCATTTTTCAACACGTTATGACGGTTTCAACGAATTTAAGGAAGAAGCCGAAACCGTATTTGAAAATGTAGTATTAGCAGACGACGGAAAAGTGTTTGAGTTTAATTAATTAATTAAAACAAATATGATGTCAAGTACGAATATGTATAGAATTCTGAGAATTACTATTGGAATTGCTATGCTTTTTTGTTTGTGGAAATGTGAAAAACAAGAAACACTGAAAACTATTTCTGATGAAGATTCAAAACGTTTATCAAGAATCTATAATATTATAGATGAAGATTTGCACAAAGCAGAAATTGATATTGACACATTATTAATAAAAGCTACAAGAACTGATAATATGCTTTTAAAAGCAGAATTATACTTGCAAAAAGGCGTTTTACTAACTAAAAAAGGGGAATTCAATAATGCACTAGATACACTCGTAAGTGGCGTAAATTTGATAAAGGATATCAAAGATTTACCATTAAAAAATTTATTCCTCTTGCGAATAGGAAATGTGTATGCATTAGCTGATAAGAGTGACATTGCAATGACTTACTACACAAAAGTGTATGAAGATGCATCCGCTAAAAACACTAAAAAAGAGTTGATTTTGTCTTCTATAAATATGGCGAAACTCATGCGCAATGCTGAACGATTTGAACAAGCATTAGAAATGTACAAAGTTGCCTATAAACAAACACAACATATAGATATAAAAGAAAGTAATGTAGCTAGAATTTTGATGGGAATGGGCGGAACGTATTTAAAACTACATCAACCAGATTCTGCTATATATTACACTGAAAAAGGATATAAAATCAGTAAATCAATTAATGACAAAACTGGCGAGAGTTTTTTTCATCACGATTTTGGCGTTGCATATTATCTAAAAAATGAATACTCAAAAGGATTACAATATTTAGATTCCGCTAGAATATATATAGAAGCTATAAAAAATGATGAACGTTTGTCTGAAACACTCTTTAATATTGGAAGATGTTATTACAAATTGCAACAATATGAAACGGCTATTGGATATTTTGATGAGGTAACTTCGATCATTAATCAAGCTGAAAAACTAGACAGTAAAGGGTTTAATCCAATTTATTTAGAAGACATGTACGACTTATTGTCTAAATGTCATTTAGCTTCTGAAAATTATGAGAAATCAAGTTTTTATGAAACCAAGCGAAATGTACTGAACAGAATTAAAAATAAAGAAAATAATGAAATCGCAAAAGCACTACACGATAGCGAATTAAATATCAACAATAAATTCATCAAAACAGTTTTGGTTACAAATGAGCGAACATTATTCAGATACAAAGGAATTTCAATAATCATTGGATTGCTTTGTTTGACTTTGTTATACTTATTATTTCATTACAGAAGTGAGGCAAAAAAGAATAAAGAAATTTTTGAAAAACTCATTCAAAAGCAGGATGCAAAAGCAAATGAAACCATTCAAAAACCAAAAGAAATTATCATAAAAGATGAAAAAGTAACACAAGTTTTAAAACGATTAGAGAAAATTGAAGCACAAGGATATTTTTTAGAATCTTCTTGCTCGTTGGCAAATATGGCAAAAAAGGCAAAAACAAATACAACCTATCTAACGCAAATAATAAAACAATATAAGGAAAAAACTTTTTACCAATACCTCAACGGATTACGAATAAATTATACAATAGATCGATTGAAAACTGATACTCAATTTCGTAAATATGCAATTAAACATATTGCATTTGAAGTTGGTTACAAGAGTCCAGAATCATTTACCAAACACTTCAAAAAAGCTACGGGTATTTATCCTTCTTATTATATAAAAGAATTGGCCAAACACAATAAACACAATGCTTAACATTACTTGTATTAATAATTTTCATGCCTTAAATTAGCTGATTTAAGGTTGCTGACACTAAATTAATTAATCATATTCGATAGCTTTCAGAAATTAATTAATCAATAAAACTTTACAATCATGAAAAAAAATCAAATCAAAAAATTACAATTAACTAAAATTGATATCGCAAAAATAACCGATATGTTT
The DNA here is from genome assembly GCF_009901525.1 of Kordia antarctica. Classification (NCBI taxonomy): domain Bacteria; kingdom Pseudomonadati; phylum Bacteroidota; class Flavobacteriia; order Flavobacteriales; family Flavobacteriaceae; genus Kordia; species Kordia antarctica. The sequence continues at coordinate 1,633,300 of NZ_CP019288.1, read as the reverse complement.
ACCTCAGAAATAAAAGGCGGAACAGATCCAGTATCTCCTCCTATGTCAGAAGCACCAGATAGAAATGGTGTTTGTTATGCAATAAAATAAATGTCAAGCATCTTAATATTAGTGCCTTAAATTACTTAATTTGAGGAACTATATTTTCTTACACTCATGTTTATTTTATAACTTACATTATCAGTTTTACCTAAAAAATTGAAAAGGAAAAGCCGAAAGCCTTTATAAATTGTAGGCATTAGTTAACTTATAACCATGAAAAAATCAAGAACTTTAAAATTAGCATTAAACAAGAAGAAAGTATCAACTTTAGACGTAAACGAAGTGAAAGGTGGACAACACTATTCATGCACACCAACATGTACGCAAACCGCATTGTACAGTAGATGTGGAAATCAACAATGTTACTAATACGAACAAAAATAATATCAAAAGGAGCGATTATCGCTCCTTTTTTTATGTCAAATTGTGAATAATAATTAGCCTGAGTTCGATATAAAACTTCAGAATGTTTTTTTTGTCTTTTCCGCAGTATAGCAGGGGTTTTTCATTAAGAATTTTCGAATCCTTGGAGGAAATTTAGAAAAATTCATGCGGTTTTAGTTTTTTTCAAAAAGAAAAACTAAAAATACCTCTGGAAATCGAAGATTCATGAGTTCCAAAATATAAAATAGAAATCACACGAACTAAAATCGCACTTTCTTTTGTTGACGCCTGTGCTGAACTTGATTCAGTATTCTTTGTGCGAGCAAAGAAAACGAAAATAACAAAATGAAAATCAAATACATAGTACTTATTTTAAAAATATGTTCAAAATTTTATTTGAGTAAACTTATGTCGAACTCACGCTAATTAGTATAAATAACGCTGCAAAGGTTTGTGAAATCAGTAGTTTTCAATTAAAAGTGAATACTACCTTAAATCATCTAATTTACGTTAAACATGTTTTTTTTCACATAAAAATCGTGATACTTTGGGTACATCAATTGATTGAAAGGTGTTGCCGAAAACCTATAAAAACGTAGGCATTATAAAATTCTAATATCATGAAAAAAAGAGAATTCAAAAACTTAACATTAAACAAAAAAGTAGTTTCTAATTTTGAAATCACAAAAATTAAAGGTGGATTATTTACTGAAGATCATAAAACCGGATGTATTGACCAATGTGAGATCAAATAAAGAAGCATAACTTCAGAATAGAAAAAGGGATAACTTCGGTTGTCCCTTTTTTTGTTTTTCAACTTTTAACAACTTTACTAAAACTTCCCGTAAAAGACATTCGTTTTACTTCAATAAACGAATGAAAATCTGTAAATTGCATGCACTATAAAATGCTGGAAAAGCGAGTTAATGCAAACGAATGAAACAAGATTTAAGTGATTACAGAAAATCATATGAAAAAAGTGAATTGCTAGAAGAAAACTGCTTAGAAAATCCGATTGAAATGTTTCAAAAATGGTTTTACGAAGTAGAAAAATCTGAAATGGTTGCAGAAGTCAACGCAATGACAATTAGTACACTTGGTTTTGATGGCTTTCCTAAAAGTAGAGTCGTATTATTAAAAAAGTACACATTTGAAGGATTCATCTTTTATTCAAATTATACAAGCGAAAAAGGATTGGCAATAGCAGAAAATCCAAATGTTTGTATTTCGTTTTTCTGGCCAGCAATGGAACGACAAATCATCATCAAAGGAAAGGTTGAAAAAATAGCCGAAAATCTATCTGATGGTTATTTTGAATCGCGTCCACGCGGAAGTCAATTAGGCGCATTGGTTTCAAACCAAAGTAGCGTAATTCCGTCAAGAGCATTTATAGAACAAAAACTAAAAAAGCTAGAAAACGAATACGAAGGCAAAGAAATTTTGCGCCCTGAAAATTGGGGCGGATATATTGTAAAACCGCAAGAAATAGAATTTTGGCAAGGAAGAGCCAATCGATTACACGATAGAATGCGCTACCAATTGCAAACAGATTATTCATGGAAAATTGAGCGTTTGGCGCCGTAATTTAAACCTATAAAAAATGAAAACGTTACTCATTGTTCGACATGCAAAATCATCTTGGGAATATCCTGTGGATGATAAAGATCGTACGCTAAAACTCCGCGGAATCAAAGATGCACATTTGGTGGCAAACCATATTGCCGACAAAATAAACACGCCAGATGTTATTTATTCTAGCATCGCAAACAGAGCGTTACATACCTGTGCAATTTTTACGCGTTGTCTCAACTATCCTTTTGAAAAAGTAGTTATTAAAGAAAGTATGTATGATTTTGGCGGTTCAGGATTGGTAGAAACCATAAAATCTTGTGATGATGCTGTTGATACTTTAATGGTATTTGGACACAATCATGCCATTACAGCAGTTGTAAATACGTACGGAAGTAAACTATTTGACAATGTACCGACAAGTGGCGCAGTTGTGATACAATTTGAAACAGATTCGTGGAAAACGATCAATGACGGTTCAACCATTTTAAAAGTGTTCCCAAAAGACTTAAAATAATGCAGCAGGCAAAAAATAAATACATCAACAGAGAAATCAGTTGGTTACAATTCAACGGGCGTGTATTGCAAGAAGCAGCCGACAAAACGGTTCCGTTAATTGAAAGATTACGTTTTATTGGTATTTTTTCAAATAATTTAGATGAATTTTTTAAAGTTCGATATGCTACTGTGAAAAGAATCGCGCAAGCAGGAAAAGGCGGAAGAAGCGTTTTAGGAGGCGAAAAAGCAAAAGATTTATTAGAAGAAATCACAAAAATTGTAATCAAGCAGCAAACAGAAAGTTTGCGTATTCTGAATGAAGTACAAAGTGCTTTGGAAAAAGAAAACATCTTTATTATCAATGAGAAAAAAGCATCACCAAGTCAAAGCGCATACATTGAAAAGTATTTTATTGAAAATGTAAGTCCAGCCCTGGTAACTATGATCTTGGACGATATTGACGAAATGCCAGGTTTGAAGGACAAAGCTGCATATTTGGCAATTCGCATGGTGATGAAGGAACAAGTAAAAAACACCAAAAAAGTATCTCGATTCTTCAAACCGCGTGTCAAGAAAATAAAATATGCTTTGATTGAAATTCCAAAATCTATTGATCGTTTTATTGTATTGCCAAGCGAAGGCGATAAGCAATATCTTATCATTTTAGATGATTTAATTCGCGATTCTTTAGGGAATATATTCAATATTTTCGACTACGAAAGTCTGTCTGCACACATGATTAAAATTACGCGTGATGCTGAATTGGATATCGACAATGACTTATCAAAAAGTTTCATCCAAAAAATTTCAACCAGTGTAAAAGGTAGAAAAAGTGGTGAACCTGTACGTTTTGTATATGATAAAACCATCGAAAAAGATACGTTTGAGTATTTAATAGAAAAAATGGGAATTGATGATATTGACAGTTTAATTCCTGGTGGACGTTATCACAATCGTAGAGATTATATGTCTTTCCCGAGTTTAGGTCGCCAAGATTTATTGTACAAATCATATCCGCCATTGCCAATCAAAGGATTGAGCATGGAAGGAAGTATTTTTGAAAAAATAGCACAAAAAGATTACTTACAATATGCGCCATATCATACATTTTCATATGTTGTACGCTTCTTGCGTGAAGCGGCATTAGATCCGAAAGTAACCGACATAAAAATAACAATTTATCGTTTGGCGAAAGTTTCGCACGTAGCAAGTTCCTTAATCAATGCAGTAAAAAATGGTAAAAAAGTAACGGTTCAAATTGAGTTACAAGCACGATTTGACGAAGCCGCAAACATCAAATACGCAGAACAATTACAAAGTGAAGGAATCAATCTCATCTTTGGAGTTCCTGGATTAAAAGTGCATAGTAAAACGTGCGTAGTAGAGCGTTTAGAAAATAATAAAATTGTTCGTTACGGATTTGTAAGTACTGGAAACGTAAACGAATCTACAGCAAAAATTTACACAGATTATACACTATTTACAGCAGATCAAGATATCTTAAAAGAAATAGCGAAAGTATTTGAATTCTTTGAAACCAATTACAAAGTTGCCAAATACAAGCATCTAATTGTTTCGCCACATTACACACGGAATATGTTTTACAAACTCATCAGCGCAGAAATAAAAAATGCGAAAGATGGAAAAGAAGCGTATATCAAAATTAAAGTGAATAGTTTATCTGACTATAAAATTATTGACAAACTGTACGATGCAAGCAGAGCAGGTGTGAAAATTCAGTTGATAATACGCGGAATTTGTTGTTTGATTCCAGGAATTGAAGGTATGAGCGAAAATATAGAAGCCATCAGTATTGTAGACAAATTTTTAGAACACCCAAGAATGTTTATCTTTGGGAATAATGGTAATCCAAAAGTATACATTTCTTCAGCCGATTGGATGACGCGTAACATTGATCATAGAGTTGAAGTTTCATGTCCAATATATGATGAAGATATTAAAAGTGAATTGTTGGATACATTTAGTATAGGTTGGAGCGATAATGTGAAAGCCCGTGTGTTTTCTAGTAACCAAGATAATGCGTATCGAGAAAATCAATTGATAAAAGTACGTTCACAATTTGCTACGTATGATTACTATTTACAGAGAATGTCAAATTAATATAAAAAAAGAAGGCCATTTTGAAAATTAGAAAATTTGCTGCCATTGATATTGGATCGAATGCTGTACGATTGTTAATTGCAAATGTCATAGAAGAAGAAAATAGAGATCCAAAATTCAAGAAAAGTTCATTAGTTCGTGTGCCAATTCGTTTAGGTCAAGACGTGTTTACGAATGGTGAAATTTCTAAAAATAATGTGGAACGAATGATCAATGCAATGAAATCCTATCGTTTATTAATGGATATTCATGGTGTTGAAGGTTATATGGCATGTGCGACTTCCGCAATGCGCGAAGCAAAAAATGGTGCAACTGTTGTAGAAAAAATCATGAAAAAGGCAGGAATATCTATTGATATTATTGATGGAAAACGAGAAGCTGCCATCATTGCATCTACCGATTTGCATAATGTAATTGAAAAAGAATGCGACTATCTATACGTAGATGTTGGTGGTGGAAGTACTGAATTTACTATATTCTCTAATGGAAAAATAAAAATATCACGTTCATTCAAAATAGGAACAGTTCGGTTACTAAATGAAATGGTAACGGAAACTGATTGGAAAGATATTGAAAAATGGGTGAAGCGTAATACCAAAGATTTGAAGCGACTTTCATTAATTGGTTCAGGTGGAAACATCAACAAACTTTACAAAATGTCGGGTACAACTATTGGCGAACCATTATCGTATATTTACCTCAACGCGCAATATCAATTTTTGCAAAGTTTAACGTATGAAGAACGAATTTCTGAATTAGGATTAAATCCTGATAGAGCCGATGTAATTATTCCTGCGACTCGAATTTATCTTTCTGCATGTAAATGGAGCGGTGCACGTAAGATATATGTACCAAAAATTGGGCTTTCAGATGGTATTATAAAGACATTATACTTCGAAACATCGAAAAAAGAGAAATCGACATCGAATATTTTGAGTTTTTGAATAAGCAATATTTATATTTAACAGTATAATTAAAAATAGATAGTTTCGTAAAGACTATCTGATCATTATAAAAACAATAAAACAAGAACAGATGAAAAAATTACTATTACTTTCATTTTTGATGTGTAGCCTAACTGCATTTTCGCAAGATATAGAAAAGGACACAGAAACAGAAGAAGATAAAGGTGCATACACAAGTACAGATTCAGATACGGAAACTAAATATGGTTTCAAAGCAGGAATTAATATCTCTAATTACAGTGCTACAAACCTAGATGATATTCAAGAAGGTTTGAATGATTCCAGAATTGGAGCCGTATTCGGATTTTTTGTAGACATGCATCTAGCGGGTAAATTTCGTTTTCAACCAGAATTTTTATACTCAGCACAAGGTGCTAAAGAAGATGCATTACGTGCCGATTATTTACAAATTCCACTAATGATAAAGTATGATGTAACAAACTTCTTAAACCTTCAATTTGGACCACAAATTGGTGTGAAAGTTCACGAATTTGAAGACAGTTTCAATAACTTTGATTACGCTGTCAACGCTGGATTTGGATTAGAAGTTATCGAAAATGTTTCTATTGAAGCTCGATACAGTCTTGGTTTAGCAGAAATGTTTGATGAAAAAAGAGCACCAAACTTAGAAGGGAAAAATGCAGTCATTCAGGTTGGAGTTACTTATAGATTGTAATTTGGATCGCTTCGCTCTTAGGCTATTGGTATCGCTATTCTCGATTTTGAGATAAAGTTTTAAAAGTACGTCAAGCTGAATTTGATTCGGTTTCACATAATCATAACATAAAAAACGTCTAATTGAATAATTTCAATTAGACGTTTTTTATTGGACAATCTCAGAAATCTAAAAGTGAATCCAATCAACTATATTTTTATAAACTTTTTCATATAGGTTTTATCTTTTTGTGTAATTTTTAAAAAGTAAATTCCAGCTTTTAAGCTAGTCATATCTATACGATCTTGTTTCAATAAATTATCAGAAATAATAATATTTCCAACAAGGTTATAAATTGTATATGTTGTTTTTAAATTGGTCGAAATTCCTGAGATATAGAGCTCTTCTTTTGTAGGGTTTGGATATAACTTTAAGGTGTTCGAAAGCACTTCATTATCTTCAGTAGATAAAACTTGTCTTCCATATATTAGTCTTTCACCTAACAAATCAGTCATTGTGAGCGATTGGTTATCTGTAGAAATTGTATAATCGAAAAAATTTGTTGTATCGGTTCCAAAAATTCCAAGATAAATAGGTTCAAAAAAATCTGTGTCACATAATATCTGTGTTCTCACATGATTAATAATATCAATAGAAGCATTGCTATTACTTATTACATAATCAGACCAATGAGTATTGCAACTACTATTTCCTGAGGTAGAATTATAATTACCAGAATTTGTAAAGTTGATAGTAATAACAGCTGGGTCAGGAATATGTGTTGTTGTTCCATTAGATTCTATATAATGTAAAAACCATTGCCCTAAAAGATCAGGGTCATCTTGAGCATGTATTGAAAAGCTAACTAAAAATATTAAAATAGTGGTGTAATTTTTTTTCATAGCACAAGAATTAGTTATTGTATGATACAAATATATAATAGAGTTAAATATAAAAAACCATTAATATAGACTTACTGAACACAATTTATAAATTACGACACATAAGTTAATGTTTTGATGATGAATGAAGTTTGCGTTCTAAGATTTTCAAATACTAACAGTAAAATTTTAGTTGAAATGTTGATAGGTTTATAAGTTTATCTAATGTGTGAATAATTCGCATACCAAAATACCAAGAACGTAGTGATACTAACATTCCAAGATCAGAAATTTAGTTGAAAGGTTTATAAGTTTATCCAATGTGTGAATAATTCGCATACCAAAATACCAAAAACGAAGCGATTCTAAGAGCGCAGCGATACTAACATTCTAAAAGCGCAGCGCGTCTAAATTACCCGTGCATCGTTTCGCTAGTTCCTAAATCTCTCATAATTTCTGCTTCAAAATCTAACAATGCTTGCCATTTTTCGTCCACTTCAGTTCTTTCACCATATTGTCTGGCAAAACCTAAAAACATAGTATAATGATTGGCTTCACTTACCATTAAATTCTTATAAAAAGTAGCTAACTCTTCATCTTTCATATTTTCAGACAATAGCTTAAAACGTTCGCAACTTCTGGCTTCAATCAAAGCGGCATACAATAATCTGTGTACCATTTGTGTAGTTCTGCTTCCGCCTTTCGGGAAAAACTGCAATAATTTGGCAACATATTCATCCTTTCGATCGCGACCTAATTTCCAGCCTCTAGCCAAAATTTTATCATGAACCATTTTAAAATGACTAATTTCTTCTTTCACCAATGAAATCATTTCTTCTACCAATTCTGGATATTCAGGAAAACTCACAATTAAGGAAATTGCGGTACTTGCGGCTTTCTGTTCACAAAAAGCGTGATCTACTAAAATCTCTTCAATATTTTTCTCTGCAATATTTACCCAACGCGGATCGGTTGGTAATTTTAAACCTAACATCATCTTTCTTAAATTTCTAAATCAAAATCTTTACGAAGTCGTTCTACTAACGGATTAATTTCTTTCAGTTTTTCATACTTATCACGCGTTGTAAACACATACTTTTTTGCGGTCAATTCGTTTACATCAATTTCTAGTGAAACATCATAATTATTCAACGCAGTTCTCACATATTCCAACAATGGATATTGTGCGCGCTCAATCTCAATGCGCATCGTTTCATTTGGCATTTCTAAACAAATAGTTGTTTCGTTTTTCAACTTCGGAATATCGGTAGATAATAAAGACCACATGATTTTTTCGCCTTTTTTATCGAGTTTTTCCACGTATTCGTTCCACACTTCTCGCATGCGTTCTTCCGTAAAGGCATCGCTTGGCAAATCTTTCTTATGAACAACTTTTCCTTGCTGTTTTTTTAAATGTTCTTGCTTTGCTTTAATGCTAGATAATGATAAACCAGAAACTTTATTTCGCATCATGGAAATATCAATCTTTGGTTTTACAAGTGGCGGAGTTTCTACTTTTTGTTCGGAAGTCTTTTCAGTAGTTTCTGTAGCTTCAACTTCGGTTTTAGTCTCAACTTCAACTTCAGTTTCAATTTCTTTTATTTTTACAATTGGATCAATCTTTTTACCATTTATCAAGAAAAAAGTGGCAGGAATTATGAACCGATCGCTATTTTTTTTTTCTCCATCATAATTGATAGAGGCAAGCTGCATTAAGCATAATTCAACTAAAAGCCGTTGATTCCTGCTTGTTTTGTATTTTAAATCACAACCGTTTGCCAGTTCAATTCCTTTCATGAGAAATTGTTGCGACGTTTTTCGCGATTGTTCTAAATATTTATTCTTGGTCTGATCGCCAACTTCCAACAAAGGAATGGTGGCTTCATTTTTACAGACTAATAAATCTCTAAAATGAGAAGCAATTCCAGCAATGAAATGATGTCCGTCAAATCCTTTAGATAAAGTTTCGTTGAAATCAACTAATAATTGTGGAATGTTATTTTCGAGAATTAAATCGGTTGCCGCAAAATAAATATCATAATCAAGCACGTTCAAATTTTCGGTAACGGCTTGTCGTGTTAATTGTTTTCCAGAAAAACTGACAACTCTGTCAAAAATAGAAAGTGCATCACGCATAGCGCCATCTGCTTTTTGAGCAATAATGTGCAATGCATCATCGTCCGCTTCTACACCTTGACTTTCGGCAATAAATTTTAAATATTCTTTTGCATCTTTTACGCCGATTCGTTTAAAATCAAAAATTTGACATCTGGATAAAATCGTCGGAATAATTTTGTGTTTTTCGGTCGTAGCCAGAATAAAAATGGCATGTTTTGGCGGTTCTTCTAAGGTTTTTAAAAACGCATTAAAAGCTGCTTGTGATAACATGTGAACCTCATCAATAATATATACTTTGTATTTACCTACTTGCGGCGGAATACGAACTTGGTCAATTAAACTTCGAATATCATCTACGGAATTGTTTGAAGCGGCATCGAGTTCAAAAATATTAAAAGCAAAATCTTCATCAGGATTTTCAGTTCCATCTTGATTGATCTTTTTTGCCAAAATACGCGCGCAGGTAGTTTTTCCGACACCTCTTGGCCCGCAAAATAATAAGGCTTGCGCCAGATGACTGCGTTCTATGGCTTTTTCTAACGTATTTGTAATCGCTTGTTGACCAACAACATCCTTAAAGGTTTGTGGTCTGTATTTAAGAGCTGATACGATGAAATGTTCCATAGAATTAGGGTAATCTTCTGAAAGCAAATATAACAATACAATTCTAATGAAACATAGCCAACAGCGAGATAGTTCTGCTTTTTTATTAACAGGTTTTCCAATACAGAAATGATGCAATTGAAAGTATAATTTTAAACAGGAAACAGTTGTCATTTCAAACAAAAGCGTACTTTTGCCTATAAGCAGGCTACCTTATCGCTGCTTCTTTCGAGAAGGAGAGGAAAGTCCGGACACCATAGTGCATTGTAGCGGATAACATCCGTCCGTCGTAAGGCGAGGACAAGTGCAGCAGAAAGTATGTACAGGTAATGCTGTAGTGAAACCAGGTAAACTCTACGAGGTGCAATGCCATGTATATGAACGATTTAAGAGCGGCACGCTCGATGTTCAAGGGTAGGCAGATAAAAGTTATTGGTAACAGTAATTTTAGATAAATGATAAGGCTCGACAGGATCCGGCTTACGGCCTGCTTTTTTTAATGAAACTCAGTTTTGAGAAGCCTTAAATGCGAACGAAACACTGCTAGTTGAATTAATCCTGCTGCATAGCGGGATCTCATATTTCATTATATATTTTATACTCAGTTTTGAGAAGCCTTAAATGCGAACGAAACACTGCTAGTTGAATTAATCCTGCTGCATAGCGGGATCTCATATTTCATTATATATTTTATACTCAGTTTTGAGAAGCCTTAAAGGCGAACGAAACACTGCTAGTTGAATTAATCCTGCTGCATAGCGGGATCTCACATTTTATTATATATTTTGTACTCAGTTTTGTGAAGTCTTTTTGGCGTGTAATGCTGAAGATGAAGTTCGATATTAAATAAATAGCTACTGTTTTTGCATAAAAAGAGAGAAACGCTTCAATTAAATTTGAAGAAAACTTAGTATTAACTTAATAATTCACATATGAAAAAATGATACAAATTTTTCAGCAATTTCTCTCCTTATTATTTATGCTCTAACACTCAAATTTTAATATTATTTATAAAATTTAAACTAACTAAATTACTCTAGTGTAAATGTACGTTGGTTTTTTTTGCTGATGATGTAAAAAACATATACATTTTGTAAGGTAAAACCGTAATAGTACTTATTTTAATAAACATAAAAAGCCTTCGAATGAAGGCTTTTTGGTAATTGGGTTTATTTTTTGCGTAGGCTATATTGTTAGATTAACAATACCATGATCCTGAAAATGGATCGTAACAGTCAAAGCACCTTCCGTTTTGGCAAATGTGATTTGCTGGACAATGTGATGCATTGGTGCATTCAGCAACATTTCTTCTTCCGCCTAAGATTTCCTTTTGAGCAGTTTTATTCAATTTCTGAGTTCCTTCTAATTTTAAAATATTTTTCAACATGATATATAAGTTATAGTTATGATGTAAATATAAAAAATCTAATTTTCAATTAATTACGGTTAGTCTGTCGTTTTGTTATTGTAAGTGTTTGTTTTTTAATAATAATGATAAGTTTGATGGAAAATTTAAACGCTTATCAATTTTTTTCTACGCTTATGTGTTTATTAACATATTTTAGCTTCACTTTTATTATTTTTGCGCTTCTAAAACTATATACATGAAAAAACAGTACTTTTTATTATTTCTTTTTATTGTAGTTGGACAGCTTGTGTCTGCACAAATTGTGAATATTCCTGATGCTAATTTTAAGAATAAGTTGTTAGGCAACTCTGCAATTGATACTGACGGAGATGGTTTTCTAGATTCAACTCTGGATTATAATAATGATGGAGAGATTCAAGTAAGCGAAGCAGAATCTATTACAGTCTTGAAAATAGGAGCGAACTTTATAAGTTCTTTAGTCGGTATAGAGGCATTCACGAATTTAGAGGAGTTAGATTGTTCTGGTAACTTTCTCACGGGCACTTTAGAATTCTCTACAATTCCCAATCTTAAAAAATTAGATTGTGAATCTAATCAACTTACTGGTTTGAATTTATCTTCAAACACGAATTTGGAAGAATTATTTTGCAAAAATAATCAAATCTTAAATTTAGATGTTTCTGCTAATTCAAACCTTTTGATTTTGAATTGTTCTGAGAATGCCATGGAAAGTTTAGCTTTCAGTTCTAGTGTAGAAGAAATTAGTTGTAGGATTAATTCTTTAACAAATATAGATGTATCATCAAACTTTAATTTGAGAAAATTAGATTGTTTTTACAATAATATTTCTATTATAGATGTAAATCAAAGCCCAAATTTAGAAAGTTTACAAATTGGCTCTAATAATATTTCTAATTTAAATGTTACTCAAAACCCTAATTTAGAATTATTAAGTTTTCCGAGTAACTCTATCTCAAATATTGACGTGACATTTTGTCCAAACCTAAGTTCTTTCGTTGTTTATGAAAACCAATTAACAAGTTTAGATGTAACTCAAAACCCTGATCTAGAATTTTTTTCTTGTTATTCAAATCAAATAACAAGCTTAGATGTGACATCTAACCCGAACCTTTACAGACTAAATTGCAACTATAATCAAATAACAAGTTTAGATGTTTCTCAAAATGGTAATTTATTTTTATTTTATTGCGCCTTCAATCAACTAGAAAGTCTATCACTAAAGAATGGAGACCATTTAATTCAATATCTTAATTTTAGCAATAATCCAACACTTCAATTTGTTTGTGCTGATGAAAATGAAATTCCAGCAGTGCAAAATTTTGCAAATAATTACGGTTACACTGATTGTGTCGTCAACAGCTATTGCTCTTTCACACCAGGTGGAACATTATATACAGTTTCTGGAGAAGTAAAATTTGATTCAAATACTAATGGTTGCGATATTAATGACGACGCATTTCCAAATTTCTCGTTTTCCATTACAAACGGTTCAAATACTGGAATTTTTACAGCAAATAGTTCAGGCGATTATGAAATTCCATTAAGTGACGGAATACATACGATAACGCCACAATTAGAAAATCCAACCTATTTTACAATATCACCAACAAGTATTACAGTAGATTTTCCAACAGACACAAGTCCAAACATTCAAGATTTTTGTATTACACCAAACGGAATATATAATGATTTGGAAGTTATAATTATTCCAGTAGAAGCTGCAAGACCAGGTTTTGATACAGATTATGAAATTATCTATAAAAACAAAGGAACAACTACACTTTCAGGAGCTGTTTCGTTAACATTTGATGATGATTTTATGAATGTTTTCTCGACAAATCCAACAGCCGATTTGCAAACTACTGGAAGTTTAAGTTGGAACTATACAAACTTAGCACCTTTTGAAACACGAAGCATTCTGTATACCATGAATTTGAATACGCCAACAGATGCAAACTTTCCATTAAATGGAGATGATGAATTAACGTATGTTGCTACAATTACGCCAACAACACTAGATGAAACGCCTGGTGATAACATGCTAACATTTGTACAAACTGTTGTAAATTCTTTTGATCCAAATGATAAAACGTGTTTAGAAGGCGAAACAATTACAGAAGATAAAGTGGGCGATTTTGTTCATTATCTAATTCGATTTGAAAATACAGGAACTGCAAGTGCCGTAAATGTTGTTGTAAAAGATGAGATTGATGCAGCAAGTTATGACATTAATACGTTAAAAGTCTTAGATGGAAGTCACGATTATATAACTAGAATAAACGGTCAAAAAGTAGAATTTATCTTCGAAAATATCAATCTTCCTTTTGATGATGCTACAAATGATGGGTATGTATTATTCAAAATTAAAACAAAATCAACATTAGTTGAAAATGATACTTTTACAAACAAAGCTGAAATCTATTTTGATTACAATGCGGCAATTATAACAAATGATGAAATGACGTTGGTGAGTGCGCCATTGAGTAGAAGTGAAGCAACTTTAGACGTGAGTATTGAAGCGTATCCAAAACCTACAAATGATATTTTATATATAAAAGGTGAATACGCGATTAAAACAATAGAGTTATATACGTTGCAAGGAAGACTACTGTTTTCCAAAGCGCTTATTGGAAATCAAACAAATACAAACATTTCATTAAAAACGCTTTCCAAAGGATTATACATTCTAAAAGCTACTTCTAAAAAAGGTGTATTTACCGATAAAATCATTAAACAATAAACAATAAACAGTGAAAAGTGAAAAGTGAAATTCAGGTATAAAAAAACACGCTAACTAGCGTGTTTTTTTGTTTCTACATGTAGAATGTTTGTTATTCCGCCATTGTATGATATACATTTTGCACATCTTCATCTTCTTCTAATTTCTCTAGAAGCTTTTCAATATCAGCAGTTTTTTCTTCATCTAATTGATTGGTAACTTGCGGAATGCGCTCAAAACCAGAAGATAAAATTTCTAATTCTCTATTCTCTAATTCTTTCTGAATGTTTCCAAAACTTTCAAATGGTCCGTATAATAAAATTCCATCGTCATCTTCAAAAACTTCTTCCACACCAAAATCGATAAACTCCAATTCTAATTCTTCTGCATCTTGTCCTTCTGATGGAATACGGAAGTTACACGTATGATCAAACATAAATTCTACTGAACCTTGTGTACCCAAACTTCCATCACATTTATTAAAAGAGCTTCGCACATTGGCAACAGTTCGGTTGTTATTATCCGTTGCAGTTTCTACCAAAATGGCAATTCCGTGCGGTCCGTACCCTTCAAAAAGTACTTCTTTATAGTCTCCAGTATCCTTGTCAGAAGCTTTTTTTATGGCGCGCTCAACGTTATCTTTTGGCATGTTGGCAGCTTTCGCATTCTGAATTACGGCACGCAATCTAGAATTTGTCTCCGGGTTTGGTCCGCCATCTTTTACAGCCATCACAATATCTTTACCAATGCGCGTAAAGGTTTTTGCCATTGCTGACCAACGTTTCATTTTTCGTGCCTTTCTAAATTCAAATGCTCTTCCCATGTGCTCGTTCTTTTATTTCTTATATCAATATCTAATTAATACTAGTTTTAAAAAAGATGGTAAATATCGTATGCTTTTTCAATATCATATCCGATTATCAATTTAATATAATCAGGTCTTTATTCTTGATTCTAAAAGCGAAGCGATCTTTACCATCTTTTATCAAATACTACTTTTTTACAAATATATACGTTGTATTATTCTTTTGGAATATGTCGACTTAAAAATTTTGCCGAAGCTTCATTCCATTGATTAATAACTTTAGTTCGTTTTTTATTTAATTCCTCGTTTGTTTTATTAAAATCAACAACAGCTTTGTTCATTTCTTTTACCATACTATTGTACTGATCAATTTCTTTTTTAGTTCGGTTTTTTGACGATTTTTTATCAATTGAATTTTTGATCGCGGTAAATTTTTCATTCAACAAGAAAAAACCTAACAGCTTAGGAATTTCATTTTTTGTTTCGTTCAAATAGAATTCTAATGCTTTTTTGGTGGCTTCTATTACAGAAGAATCTTCTTTGTATAACGTAATCGTATCCAGAGCTTGTAAACCTTCTTCGGCAAACATTTGTAGCGCGTTTGCATTCTGTTGAATAGCACTTAAATCGCTTGTTGACAACGCGTTTATCATGAATCGTTCTTGAATACTACTTTTGAAAAACACCAAATACACTTCATTTTTATGATCAAAAACTTCGTTTGAAATTTTCATCTTTCTACTCAAATCTGTTTCCGACTCAATCAGTCTAATATTATTTCTAGCGGCATAATCTTTTTGTGCATTTTCATACGTTTCTTGCGCTTCTTGCATGCGTTCATCTGCCATTTTTTGTGCTAAAATGTATGCTTCCATAAAATCATACGATTGCTCGGCAACCTCTTTCATATCTACAATCTTAGCATAATCATTCTTCAAAATATTGGTACGTAAATCCATATATTCCAACACTTGTTTTCTATATGCATCTTCGCCTTTAAATGGTGTTGCTCTTTTGATTTTTAGCATTGCACGCTCAATAGATTTCAACAAACGTTTTCTGTCGCCTTCAATCTTTCGAGGACTTTTACTGTGCGCAACAGATTTGGTATAATTCCAGGAACTTTTACTAATCTTTTGGTTTTCGTCTCCTATAAAACCTAGATAATCGTTTGCGTTTTTAAAATTTTGTGCAGTTGATGTTTGAAACATCACAACACAGAAAAATACAACACTAATTTTTAAGTAATTTGATTTCATATGTTATTGGGCTAATTGTTTTATATAATCTGAAATAATACGATACGTTTCTTCAATCTCATGATCGGTTTCAATACTCTTGATCGCGTACGAATTCAGTTTTGCTTTATTTTTATTATAGGCTAAAATTTCTTTGTAATCTTCCAAATTGACCACTTCAAACGTTTCATGCTTCATTTCAATAGCATCTGTTTTCTCAAAAATGGCATTAAAATTATCTCTGTCTTTCTTGAGACTTTCCACGGATAATGCTAATTTTCGTTGACTATTTAAATAATTTAATAAGTTCGAATTGATATTTTTAATCGTTTTGATCGCTTTATTATTCTCAGTTCGTGCTAGACTTTGCGTTCGTAAATTATCATGATTTGCTGTTGCCGGAATCTTGAAATACACATTCTTCAAAACGGTATCATTTTTAATAAAATTAGCATTTCCGCTTTCGCCATCTTCTATGCCAGTATACAAATTTGGAAATTCAATATCTGGAACAATTCCTTTTGCTTGATGCGAATTTCCTTTGAAACCATACATTTTCTCCAATGTAATTTTAATAAAACCTAAATCGTTTTTCAACGGAAGAATCTGCTGAATCGTTGCTTTCCCATACGTTTTGCTTCCAACAATAATGGCTCTATTATGATCGCGCAAAGCCGCCGCAATAAATTCAGAAGCTGAAGCACTTCCATTATCTACTAAAATAACCAGCGGTTTTCTAAACAACGTTCCGCGATTAAAATCTTTAATAATCGTTTTTTTGTTGTCTTGATCTCTATAAATTCCCAACGGACCTTTGTCAATAAACATTCCTGCCAAGTCAATTGCTTGTTTCATAGAGCCGCCGCCATTTCCGCGCAAGTCTAAAATTAATCCGTCAATATTGACAGCGTTGAGTTTAAAAAGTTCTTTGGCAATATCATTCGCGCTTCCAAAACCATAATCGAGATTTGTATAAAAACTAGGCAATGAAATATAACCAATATTGAGTTCTCCTTTTAGAATAAAACTGTTTACGGCATTCGCTTCAATCTTTAAATTTTCCTTTTTGAGAATGATTGTTTTATTGATATTTTTCTGTGTCAACACTTTAATAGCAATCGTTTGATTAATTTCGTCGCTGATAAAATCGTATAAGTTTGAAAGTGAAAGACAGGTTGTGTTAATTGTATTTTTATTTGCTTCTAGCGACAGCACCAAATCGCCTGCATTGATTTCTTTTTCTTTCCAAGCAGTACTTCCAGTTTGCAAGCCTGAAACGACAATTTTCCCATCGCTATTTTTTGAAAACCAAACACCAATTGAGCTCGTTTCTGTTCCTATAGAATTCATGAAAGTTGCGTTATCTGTTGGATCAAAATAACTACTATGCGGATCAAAATAGGAGCAAATTACATCTAAAAACATGGTTTCTAGATACGATTCCAGTCCGCCAACGGCTTGTAGTTTATCTAAAATATAGCATTTATTTTCAGCAATTACTTTCGATTTGAGTTGCGATTTTATTTTATTGAAATTTGCAGGATTCGACAACGACAAATAATCACCGATAATATCAATCCGAATCTTTTTGGACCAACGTTTTTCTAGCGTTTTGCGCGTATCCGAAAATTGAGAATCATCTTTCAGACTTCCATAAAAAACGGTATCTTTTCCAGAAAAATCGAGTTTACTTTTTTCAACCAATTCAATTGATTTTTGCGCTAACAGCAATTGATTTTTATACGAAGTTGTAAACTCTTGTATAAAGTCACATTCTTTCGTAAGTAAATAATCGTCAAGTTTTGTTTTCAAACTTTCCAACGCTTTCATATCGGCTTCCGAATATAGCATGCGTTTCTGATCCAATCTTTCAAACAAAGTAGTAAAAACATAGGTGGAAAAGTCGTCATCAATAGTTTTTGGTTGATAATGATTCTTTTCGAGCATGTTCAAAACCAACGTTGATTTTTCACAAAAAGTGGAGTCTGTTTGCGCATAGGTTACGGAAACGACGCAAAGCAATAGGAAACATATAATTTTATGCATGAATGCGAATAAAAGATTTGTAGTACATGAAGTCACGAATTTAGCAAATCTTTTGATTTTAACGTAGGAATGTGTTTAAAAAGCGGTGGTTTAAAGCGTATTTTTCCCAGAAATAAAGTCTAAAGTTTCTTCATTGGTCGTTGCCAAGTGTTTTGGAAGCTTATTTTCTTTAGGTAAAACGGCTAAAAAACGATCAAAATTGGACGTATATACATTCTTGAATACCGGTTTTTCAACGTTCATGCTTTTTAAAATTTCTGTGTAAAACTCGTCATGATGTATCAAATTTTCTGCGCCTAAATGAAAGATTCCATTTTTACGCCTGTTAATCATATAATGTATTTGTTGTGTGAGTTTTTTATCAGAAATTGTATTCATCACCAAGTTAGGAAAGACTTCAATCGGAACTTTTTCTTGCAAACAGTGCTTTATCTCCAAAATACGTGGCGAATTATTTCCAAAAACCATCGGCAATCGAATAATTGCATATTTTTTCTGCGGCAAACGCATCAACATATTCTCAATTCTGATCTTAAGCTTTCCGTAAATACTTTCCGAAAGTGTCTTATCATATTCATAAGAAGGATAACTGCTGTAAGCGTCAAAAACATTAGCGGAAGACAAGAAAATTAACTTACAAGGTCTTGTTTTTACATATTCTGTGAGGAAAATATGTACTTCAATTTGTGCTGCAAAATCGCCCCGCAAAGCCGAAATTATAATCGTTGGTTTTACTTGCAATACAACTTCATCAATGCCGTCGTAATCTAAGTCATACCGAATAAAATGCGCGTTTTCGGCAAATGATTTATTGCTATAAAATGTACCGTAAACGTCAAAATAGGAGCAGAGTTCTTTATAAATTGCCTGACCTATAAATCCGCTCGCGCCTAAAATTAAAATTCGATTCAAAAGAAACTTTTATTTTTTATAAAAAGGAGGTTTTACCACTTTGGCAGGAACGCTATTTTTACGAATTTGAATGTAAATATGACTTCCAACATCTGTAAAAACCGTTGGTACATATCCTAAACCAATTCCAATTCCCATAGAAGGCGACATTGTCCCAGAAGTTACAATTCCTATTTTATTTCCATTTCCATCAACAATATCATATCCTTGTCTTGGAATTCCACGTTCTTGTATTTCAAACGCAACTAATTTACGTTCAACACCAGTTCTTTTTTGAGATTCAATTTCTTCACGATTTACAAAATCTTTCGTGAATTTTGTAATCCAACCCAAACCAGCTTCAATCGGAGAAGTTGTATCGTCAATATCATTTCCATAGAGACAATAACCCATTTCCAAACGCAATGTATCTCTTGCTGCCAAACCAATCGGCTTGATTCCAAAATCTGCACCAGCTTCAAAAACGCGTTCCCAAACTTCGGCAACGTCTTCATTTTTACAATAAATCTCAAATCCGCCAGAACCTGTATAACCAGTTGCCGAAACAATCACGTTTTCAACACCTGCAAACTTGGCAATTTGGAATGTGTAGTATTTTATATTTGACAAATCAACTTCCGTCAAGGATTGCATTGCCTCCACCGCTTTTGGTCCTTGAATAGCAAGTAAAGAATAATTATCAGACACATCTTTCATTTCCGCACCAACATCATTATGACTTGAAATCCAGTTCCAATCTTTCTCAATATTCGAAGCATTTACAACTAAAATATACTTCTCTGAATTAATTCTGTATATAATTAAATCATCTACAATTCCACCATCGTTATTTGGCATACAACTATATTGTGCTTTTCCGTCAGCCAATTTAGAAGCATCATTTGTAGCAATTTTTTGAATTAACGCCAAGGCATTTGGTCCAGAAATCACAAATTCTCCCATATGACTTACGTCAAAAACACCAACGCCAGTACGAACAATTTCGTGTTCAGCATTAATACCTTCGTATTGTACAGGCATATTATAACCTGCAAAAGGAACCATTTTTGCGCCTAATGCTTTATGAATTTCTGTGAGAGCTGTATCTTTCATGTGTAATCAGTCTTGAATTGATTGCGAATTTATGAAAAATAGACCTAAAAAAATGATGATTTTTCACTTGATTCATAATTTATCGCCACTTTTTTAGAATTTCACAAATTTTAATAGTTATAACTAATTGATTGAATTTGTTCCTGAGGTTATCCAAAAATACTCAAAATGTAGTTTGAAGCAATTTAGATATTTTAAATCTTCAAATTAAAGTGTTAGCACATCATAAATTTATTCCATTAAAAATTTCTTCAAACCTTCATAATCCGTAATAAAATGCGCTTTTTTCTCTTTGTGCATAATCTCTTGAATCTGTTTAGGAATGTCTAATTTTAGACTCAAGGTCGATTCTACAGTTGGTAAAAATTTGACAGGATGTGCAGTTTCTAGAAAAATTCCGTACGCATCTTTTAAATCGTGGTTTTTCAAGCCCAAATAACCAACTGCGCCATGCGGATCAGCAATATAATTCGATTGATCGTACAAGGTTTTCATTGCAACTTTCGTTTCCGAATCTGAAAAACTATACGATGAAAAGTGTTTTTTGATGGTTTCTAAATCATTATCATACAACTCTTGAATCCGAATGAAATTACTCGGATTTCCAACATCCATTGCGTTTGAAATGGTTGCAATCGATTTTTTTGGTGTATAAACTCCAGCTTCTAAATAATCTGAAACTGTGTTGTTTACATTTGTCGAAGCAATAAAATGCTGAATTGGTAACCCTAACTTTTGCGCCATAATTCCAGCGCAGATATTTCCAAAATTTCCACTCGGAACTGAAAACACTAGATTTTTATGTTTTTTATGTAATGCTTTATACGCAAAGAAAAAGTAGAACATTTGTGGCAACCAACGCGCTATATTAATCGAGTTTGCAGATGTTAATGTACGTTCAATTTCTGAATCTAAAAAAGCAGTTTTCACCATTTCTTGACAATCGTCAAAAACACCTTCAACTTCCAACGCTGTAATATTTTGACCCAAAGTCGTCAATTGTTTCTCTTGAACTTCACTAACTTTTCCACTTGGATATAAAATGACAACATCAACACCTTTTACACCTAAAAAACCATTCGCAACAGCGCCGCCAGTATCGCCAGAAGTTGCAACCAAAACGGTTACGCTTTCGTCTTTATCACGATTAAAATAACCTAAACAACGTGCCATAAATCGTGCGCCAACATCTTTAAAAGCCATTGTTGGTCCGTGAAATAATTCTAAAGTTCCAATATTTTCTTCAATTGGAACAATTGGAAAATCAAAACTCAACGTTTCCTTAATAATGTCTTTTAAAATTTCTTTCGGAATATCATCACCAACGAATTGCTGAATCGCTTCAAAGGCAATTTCTTCATGCGAATACTCGCCAATATTTTTGATGAAATCTTTAGATAATGCCGTGATTTTTTCAGGAAAATAAATTCCTCTATCAGGCGCTAATCCTTTAATGACAGCTTCTTCGAAAGATACTTTTGGAGATTTATGATGTAGACTGTAGTAGTTCATTTTTTTTTTGTAATTGAATAATTGAATGATTCAATAATTTTGGTTTATAATAAGTTTCCGTCAAGCTGAACTTGATTCAGCTTCTCACAAGTAACTAACACTTTTGTATTTGTAATTTCAATTGTCAGTTCGAGTGCCAAATTTTTAATTTGGTGTATCGAGAACTATTTGGAATTTCTTGATGTTTTTTTGATTCAATAATTAAAAAATTGAATGATTCAATAATTTTAGTTTATAATAAGTTTCCGTCAAGCTGAACTTGATTCAGCTTCTCACAAGTAGCTAACACTTTAAAATTTAAAATTTAGCATTTAAAATTAATTTAAGATCCGACAACCTTCCACATTAATTTTCGAAACATGAATGTCAAAGTCAATATTAATATTTTTATAGGTTTTACTCATTATTTTAGCAACTTTTTCTGCCATTTCTTTTCCTTTGCTAAGCGCGAAAATAGAAGGTCCAGAACCTGAAATTCCAGCACCTAATGCGCCACAAGCAATTGCGTTTTCTTTCACTTTTTTGAATCCAGGAATTAAGATTGCGCGTAATGGTTCTACAATTTCGTCATGTAATGATCTGCTAATTAAATCATAATCGGAAGTGTGTAAACCGCTAATCAATCCGCCTAAGTTTCCAATTTGGATAATAGACTTTTTCATAGAAATATTTTGTTTCAATACCGAACGCGAATCCGACGTTTTGACTTCTATTTGCGGATGAATTACCGTTGCGTACAATTCGCTTGGCGTTGGAATTTTGATTAAATCCAACGGTTCATAACTTCGCACTAAGGTAAATCCGCCCAAAAGGGCAGGAGCCACATTATCCGCGTGTGCAGTTCCACTAGCGAGTTTTTCCCCTTGCATCGCAAAAGGCACTAATTCTTTTAGTGTAAACGGTTTCCCGAGCAATTCATTCATTGCAAATACAGTTCCTGCCGAACTTGCTGCGCTGCTTCCAATTCCGCTTCCTGCTTTTATATTTTTATAGATTTCGATTTCAAAACCGTGATTTAGATTTAGTTTTTCCAACATTGCCAAACCTGCAACACCTGCAACATTTTTCTCGGTTTCCAAAGGTAAATCTTGCCCGACAAGTTTCGAAATTCGAATGCCTTTTTCAGCAGTTTTCCGAATGACCATTTCGTCACCAACGTTGTCCAAACAAAGTCCGAGCACATCGAATCCGCAAGAGACATTTGCAATGGTTGCTGGCGCGAATATTTTTATTTCGTTCATTTTTGTTTGATTGAAAGATTAAACTATTCAATAATTCAATAATTTTTTATTTTGTAACAAGCTAACGTCAAGCTGAACTTGATTCAGCTTCCCACAAGTAGCTAATACTTTTACATTTAAAATTTAGCATCTCGACTGCGCTTGATGTGACACATTTTTCATTTTGAGTTTCAAGGTACTTCTCGATACAAAATTCTTTCAGATAGCTTCGCTAGGTATTTTCTATCAAAATATATTTTGATCTCAATAATACTCGAAGTGACGTTTGCATACATTTAAAATTTAACATTCAAAAATTTATAATTTCTAGAACTTCCCAACACGAATTACATCTGCAAAAATCCCTGAAGCAGTCACTTCTGTTCCTGCGCCTGCGCCTTTTATTTGCAAAGGTTGCAATACGTAGCGATCCGTGAAAAATAATACTATATTATCACTTCCTTCTAAATTGTAAAAAGGATGATCGGAAGGAATGTGTTGCAAACCAACTGTTGCTTTTCCATCTTCAAAAGTAGCAACATATTTTAAACGACAGTTTTTATCGTTTGCTTCTTTGAAAATTTTCTGAAAATGATCTTCATATTTCGTTAATGAAGCATAGAAACCTTCATTGTTTTCTGTTTCGAGTGTTTCTTTCGGAAGAAATGAATCGTTTTCAATTTCGTCCAATTCCATCACATAACCGCTTTCGCGTGCTAAAATCAGGATTTTACGTGCGACATCAATTCCGCTTAAATCAATCTTCGGATCAGGTTCCGTATAACCTTCTTTCTGTGCTTGTGATACAATATCATGAAATGTATTTTCATTGCTGAAATTGTTAAAGACAAAGTTTAAACTACCAGAAAGTACTGCTTGTATTTTGTGAACTCTATCGCCAGAAGCGATTAGGTTTTTTAGCGTATCAATAATTGGCAATCCTGCGCCAACGTTTGTTTCAAATAATAACGGCGCATTGTATTTTCTTGAAATTCGCTTTAAGTTTTTATAGTTTTCATATTCAGAAGCACATGCAATTTTGTTACAGGTCACAACTGCAATATTGTTACGTAAATAGTGTTCGTAAACGTTAGACACTTTATGACTTGCTGAGATGTCAATAAAGATACTGTTACGAAGATTCAACGATTTGGTAGTTGTGTGAAATTCGTCCAAACTTGCTTTGCTACCATTTGCTAGGTTGTCTTTCCATTTGTCTAAATCAATACCTTCTTCTTCAAAATACATGGTTCTCGAATTAGAGATTCCCACAACTCTGATGTTTAGTTTTAATTGTTTAAGAAGAAATTCGCTTTGTTTTTTGAGCTGTGCCAAGAAGCGTTCGCCCACATTTCCAACACCAGTTACAAATAAGTTGAGTTGTTTTATTTTTTCTTCAAAGAATTCTTCATGCAATGCATTCAATGCTTTTTTTGCATCTTCACTATTAATAACTGCTGAAATGTTTTTCTCAGATGCGCCTTGTGCAATTGCTCTAATATTTACATTATTTTTTCCAAGCATGCTAAACATTTTACCACTTAACCCTTGATGATTTTTCATGTTTTCACCAACTAATGCGATAATTGCTAATTGTTGTTCCACGAGAATTGGATCTACTTTTCCAGAAGCAATTTCGTAGGTAAATGTTTCATCAAGTGCAATTTTGGCTCTAGACGCTTCTTTGTCATTGATTCCTATACAAATTGAATGTTCAGAAGAAGCTTGCGTAATGAGAACGATGTTTATTTTTTGTGCTAATAAGGTTTCAAATAATCGTTTTGAAAACCCAGGAATTCCGATCATTCCACTTCCTTCCAATGTTAGTAATGAAATATTTTCAATGTAACTAATTCCTTTTACGGCTTGTTGTTTTCCGTTTGGATTTTTTGTGATACGAGTTCCTTCTTGTTCAGGATCAAATGTATTTTTTATTAGAATTGGAATTTTTTTCCGCAATACAGGTTGAATCGTTGGCGGATAAATCACTTTTGCACCAAAGTGCGATAGTTCCATTGCTTCTTGATATGAGATGTGCGGAATTGGCGTTGCTTGTTTTACAATTCGCGGATTTGCGGTGTACATTCCGCTAACATCTGTCCAAATCTGTAATTCTCTGGCATTTACTGCTGCTGCAATAATTGCGGCTGTATAATCAGATCCGCCTCTTCCTAATGTTGTGGTTTCTCCATTTTCTGTCGCAGCGATAAATCCGGGTAAGATGACAATTTGCTTTTCATTCTTTTCAAAAAATGATTGACAATTTTTTTTTGTCAGTTTCATCTCAACTTGCGCATTTTCGTAGCTTTCTGAGGTAATAATTAATTCTCGACTATCTTTATATATACAATCAAGTTTCTGAATTTTCATGACTTCCGAAATGATATAGGAAGATAATAATTCGCCAAAACTTGCAATGGTTGCTAATGTTTTCGGAGTTAATTCGCGCAGCAAAAAACAACCTTCATATAACGTTTCTAGATAGTTTAATAAACGTTTTGTGTGACTGATAACCGCGCTTTGTTCCGTAACAGGAATTAAATCTTTTACTACTTGCATGTGTCTGTTTTCAATTTCTTGCAAGAGTGATTTGTAGTATTCATCTTTTACTGCGGCGAGTTCGGCAGTTTTTAGAAGCATATTCGTAGTGTTTCCAAATGCAGAAACTACCACGACTATTTTTTCATTTTGTGATGCTTTTGTAATGATATTAATTACTAAGCTTATATTTTGTGCATTGGCGACAGAGGTGCCACCAAATTTGAGTACGTTCATGAGTATTTTTTTGTATGGTTATCGTCAGTTTTTTAAGAAGGTTTTATAAGATATATTTAATGGGAATAAACACCGAACGGTTATGAATAGCTAGACCCCAAAAGGGGTTTTAATAGTACTTGTCACAGTTGTAGAAGAAACTGTGAAGCAATTAATGAATGTGATATTGTTTGCTACTAAACGCATATTTTATTGTATGATGTTGTTCAAAAGTATTACTTTTATAAGCATAAACAAATTATATGTTTATTTTTCACGGATGTGTAGTGAAAACACCTTTTTTTTAAAAAAGCACTAAAAAAGTATAGCAAATTGCAAGATATTTCATCAAAAGTGTAATGCTATACAATTATAAAATTTAACACATGAAGATATATTCAGCAGATCAAATCTACCAAGCGATCAATACTACGATTGAAAAAAATAAAATTTCGTCCAATGAATTAATGGAATTTGCAGGAATTCAAATTTTTAATTGGTTTCATACGCGCATGCAAGGTGCGCAAGTTCCGATTCATATTTATTGCGGAATTGGAAATAATGGCGGTTCCGGTTTGGTGTTAGGTCGCCAATTGTTGCAACATGGTTATAATGTGCACACGTACGTTGTAAATTTCAGCGATAAGCGAACAAAAGATTTTTTAATTAATTATGATCGAATTAAAGAGTTTAAAGTTTGGCCAAGATTGTTGAGTTCGGGCGAGGAATTTCCTGAAATGAATAAAGAGGATATTATTGTAGACGCCATTTTTGGAATTGGATTGAATCGTGAAACTTCGGATTGGGTTAAAAATTTAATTAAATATATTAATGCTTCAGATGCGTATACAGTTTCGATAGATGTTCCTTCTGGTTTGTATCCAAATCATGCGCCAGAAGATAAAGAAGCAGTTATTGAAAGTAATTTTACCTTAACGGGACAAGCGCCAAAATTGAGTTTCTTTTTGCCAGAAACAGGCATTTATATGCAACAATGGGAAGCATTAAATTTTGGATTTGATCAGGAATATTTACAATCAATAGAGACAGAAGTTGAGTTGATTGACAAGCTTGAAATTTTACCATTGTACGTTCCTAGAGAGAAATATGCGCATAAAGGAATCTACGGACACAGCTTGATTGTTGGCGGAAGTTACGGGAAAATAGGCGCTGTAACTTTGGCTAGTTCGGCGTGTTTACGTGTTGGAACAGGATTAATTACCGCGTATATTCCTAAATGTGGGTATATAATTTTACAGACTTCATTGCCAGAAGCGATGGTGATTTGTGATGAAGACGAAAAGAATATTACAAAAATTCAGTACGATATTGAACCAAAAGCTATCGGAATTGGTATTGGTTTAGGAACTGACGCTGCAACTGTAAAAGCATTGAAAGCGTTTTTGAAAACGAATAAAGCACCTTTGGTTATTGATGCAGATGCTTTGAATATATTGGCAGTAAATAAGACATTGTTAAAATCGGTTTCGAAAGGTTCTATTTTGACGCCGCATCCAAAAGAATTGGAGCGATTGATAGGCAAGTGGACAGACGATTTTGATAAGCTTGAAAAGACAAAAGCGTTTTCAAAAAAGTATAACGTAGTTGTTATTATTAAAGGCGCGCATACGATTACTTGTTATGCCGATAAACTGTATATTAACAATACAGGAAATCCAGGAATGGCAACTGCAGGAAGTGGCGATGTATTGACAGGAATGCTCACAGGATTGATTTCGCAAGGATATGATTCGGTTACGGCGGCTATTTTGGGTGTGTATTTACATGGAAAAGCGGGCGATATTGCTTTAACAGGATTGGGATATCAAGCATTGATAGCAAGTGATATTGTGGAACATATTGGCGATGCGTATTTAGATTTGTTCAAAAAGCCAGAAGAACCAAAAGAAGCAGAAGCGCCAAAAGAAGAACCAAAAAAGAGAAAGGCAACTCAAGTTCGTAGAAAGCGGTAAAAATAAATCGCCTTGAATATAGAAATTCAAGGCGATTTATTTATGTTGTTATTTTGAGTGAAAGTTAAATTTTCAACTCATTGAATAGTTCTATTAATTTAGGACTAGATGGTCTTGGTGCATCAGCATTTACAATTTTTCCTTCTGGATTGATTAAGATAAATCTTGGAATGGTTTCTATCGCATACGCGTTTATAAAACTCGATTCATTTCTAGCATCATCCGCAATCAATTGAATTCCGCCTAAGCTTTTATCAGCAACCATTTTTTTCCATGTTTCATATGCTTTTGGCGTATCTATGGAAATAGAAACAAATTCAATTTTCTTATTATGATAATCGGCTTCTATTTTTTTCAAAGAAGGAATTTCCGCTATACAAGGTCCGCACCAAGTTGCCCAAACATCAATATATACATATTTTCCTTTTAAATTTTCTAATGATGTTTTTCCACCTTTGTGATTTTCATAATTAAATTTTGGAGAATCTGTTCCCGCTATTAATGCTTTAATTTTATTATACTTTTTAGTAACTTCCTCTTTCAATTTTTTTTCCGTAGAAATTTCTTGAATAGTATTATATAATTTTTCAGAATTCTCGTTAGATGATGAAATTCCATATGATAATTGAGCAGCTAAATCATTTTTAATATTCTGAGATTTAAGCCCTTTTATTGTCGCTAAAGTTTCTATTGTTATTGAGTCGGTGATCACTTTTTCCATGAAGTAATCTAGCACAATATTTTGATAAGAATCATAATTGCGAAAGTCTTCCGCATTATCATAATCGAATTCATCCAAAGGCTTTAACAAGTTTTCCGAAGCCTTGTATGCTGGTTTTTTTGCGTAGTGCGCATGGTAAGATGGATATCTTGAAAGATTGGCTAAATATTCATAGTTGATTGCTTTTTTTTCTAAGACTATAAAATCTTCATCTAAATCTTTAGATTCTTTTAACTTTGTTTCCGCATCAGTTTTTTTTTCTTCAATTATTTTTAAAAATTCGGCTTCTTCTAATGCGTATACCTCTTGAGGATTTAAGTTTTCATTGGCTAAATATTTTGAAGCTAAGTAGTTGTTGTTTATAGCTCCTGTTCCTTCGTATACAAGAGTTTCATCAAATTTTTTAGTGTCTAAGGACATTTTTAAATCGTTACCTGGAGAAATAAAGAAAGAAGAACGTTCTCTTCCATGAACTAACATATAATAACCTGTGTCAACACGAAGTGTATCTGCAAATGTTCCATCGTCGTTTAATTTGATTTCTTTTTCATAATCGTTTCCTAAAACGACTATTTTAGTATCTTTTGGATTTTCTATTTTTCCAGAAAATAAGGCGTAGTCTATTTTCGGCTCATTTTCACACGAAAAGATTGCAAATACTGCAATTAATAGCAATAATTTTTTCATTTTTTTAAAGTTTGTTTGTTCAAATTTAAAGGATTCTTTTTTTAATCAATAAATTATTAACAATTATTTGGTTAATACAGTTTGAATTTTGACTTTTGAAAGATAATTTGAACAACAACATCATGACACACGAAATAAGTTCACACATTTTAGATATTACGGCTATTCAAGACTTGTTACATTCCAATGCAACATTGACATTGTCAGAAACTGCATCTGCTAAAATTATAGCGTGTCGCGAATATTTAGAACAACGTTTAAAGGATCAGAAAGCACCTATTTATGGTATTAATACAGGATTTGGTTCGTTGTGTAATGTAAAAATTTCAGATGAACATTTATCAAAATTACAAGAAAATTTAGTGATGTCGCATGCTTGCGGAACTGGAGATCGCGTACCACAAGAGATTGTAAAGTTGATGTTGTTACTCAAAGTGCAATCGTTAAGTTATGGACATTCAGGTGTGCAATTGGAAACTGTGCAGCGTTTGATCGATTTTTATAATCATGATATTTTACCTGTAATTTTTGAACAAGGTTCGCTAGGAGCTTCTGGCGATTTAGCACCTTTGGCACATTTGTCATTACCGCTTTTGGGAAAAGGAAGCGTATATTATAAAGGAAAAGAAGTTGCTTCCGCAGAAGTTTTAGCCGAATTTGATTGGCAACCAATTGAATTGAAAGCAAAAGAAGGTTTGGCATTGTTAAACGGAACGCAGTTTATGAGCGCGTATGGCGTACATATGCTTTTAAAATCGTATAAATTATCATATTTCGCAGATTTCTTTGCGGCAATTTCGTTGGAAGCTTTTGATGGTAGATTGGAGCCGTTTAATGATTTGATTCATTTGATTCGTCCGCATAATGGACAATTGAAAACGGCAAAAAGAGTGCAAGAGTTTGTAGAAGGTAGCGAGTTAATTTCGCAAGAAAAGAAACATGTGCAAGATCCGTATTCGTTTCGATGTGTTCCGCAAGTGCATGGCGCAACGAAAGATACTTTGGCTTTTATTAGAAAAACATTTGAAACTGAAATTAATTCAGTAACCGATAATCCAAATATTTTTATTCAAGAAGATGCAATTATTTCTGGAGGAAATTTTCACGGACAACCTTTAGCTTTAGCGCTTGATTATTTGGCGATTGCAATGGCAGAACTTGGAAATATTTCTGAACGCAGAACGTTTCAATTGGTTTCAGGTTTGAGAGGTTTGCCAGATTTTTTAGTGAATAATCCAGGATTAAACTCTGGTTTTATGATTCCGCAATATACAGCGGCAAGTATTGTAAGTCAGAATAAACAATATGCAACACCTGCAAGTATTGATTCCATTGTTTCGTCTAACGGACAAGAAGATCATGTAAGTATGGGCGCAAATGCGGCTACGAAAGCAAAGAAAGTGGTTGATAATATTGAACGTATATTGGCAATTGAATTGTTAAACGCTTCACAAGCATTGGTGTTTAGAGCGCCATTGAAGAGTTCGGGATTTATAGAAACGTTTTTACAAATGTATAGAGTTGAAGTTCCGTTTGTAGATGAAGATAGAGAATTGCACATTGCTATTCGTGACACTTTGTCATTTATTCAGAATACGAATGTTGAAAATGAGGTGTTGTTTGATTAATTTTTTGAAGATTTTACAAGTGTGATTTTACCCAAGTAACTGCTTCAGGAAGTGTTTTGAAGATGTTCATTGGTTTATTAAAAAAATGTTGTTCAATTTTAATATTATGAACGTCTATAAATTTTTCTGAAACTATAGCAATTGCTTTTAAGTTTTCAACTTCAAATACCTTTAAATATATAGTCGGATCAACGGCATACGAGTTTTTTCGAACGGTGATATATGCAAAAGGCTCTGTTGGAAAATGTTTGCCGCCAATTGATTGAATTTCGCGAACAGTATCAACATCAATTGTAATGCCTTCATTCAGTTGTGCAAGCATATAATCGTCATAGATTTCTATTTCACCTATTTGTAAAATATATCTTTTTAGGTATGAATTTGTATTTTCGTTAGCTATTTCCACGTAATTAATCGTTTATATTAAATATAGGTTTTTTTATTTTCATCTCCGAAAAAAATAGATGAACTGCATAAATGAGTAAGACATTCACGGTTTTTATTGCGAATACTAATTTTAGAGTTTGTTATATAGTGTGATTTGACATACTCGTATAATTATTTTCTAAAGGAATGATTTCATCTAGCCAATTTACAGCAGCGTCCATAGTTGTAAATAATTCATAACGTCCTATGCAGAATTTTTTTTCTACAAGTGCAGTTAAGCAAGAAAATTTTTGAGTGGAAACTACCGCAATGCCTTTTAGTAAATCATTTTTTGGAAGCATTTTGTATACTTGTGGATCTATTGAATAGGAATTTTTCCTGTAGGATACATATCCGAAAGGAATTTTATAATTTTCAAGAAAGAATTGAAAGAAAGTAATCATCATTTCAATTGTAACATGTTCTCCTTCATTAATCTCTACAACGACTAAATCGGTATACATATACAACGTTCCATATTCGAAAGTGTAGGTGTTTTTGAGTTGTTTTCCAGGGATATACATCTGCGATACTAGTTTGATTTGGAGGCTAAACTAGAAAATAACTATGCGTGCATACAATTTTTAGTGTTATTTGGAAGTAATTTAGATAAAATACCTATTTTCATCTTCAAACAACACGAAAACTAGTAAAAAGGTAAAATCCTACTTTGCTGTAAAGTAGGATTTTACCTTTTTGTAAGCTAAATCTTAGTTTTATGATTTAGCTGGTTTTTCAGCTTTTTCAATTTTAATAGTGAGTTCGTCATTTGTTTCATCTAAATCCATGAAGATTTTATCGCCTTCATGAATTTTTGAAGTAATGATTTCTTCTGCAAGTGCATCTTCAATATATTTTTGAATGGCTCTTTTTAAAGGTCTTGCACCATATTGTCTATCAAATCCTTTGTCAGCGATATAGTCTTTTGCTTTGTCGGTTAGTGACAAATCATATCCTAAACCTTCAATTCTAGCATATAATTTAGCAATTTCAATGTCAATAATTTTGTGAATGTGTTCACGTTCTAAGGCATTGAAAATAACAACATCGTCAATTCTGTTTAAAAATTCAGGAGCAAACGCTTTTTTCAACGCATTTTCAATCACACCTCTTGCATGATCGTCTGCTTGTGATTTTTGAGCATTCGTACCAAAACCAACACCAGCACCAAAATCTTTCAGTTTACGCGCACCAATATTTGATGTCATAATGATAATGGTATTTCTGAAATCAATTTTTCTTCCTAAACTGTCTGTTAAAAACCCATCATCTAATACTTGTAATAGCATATTGAATACATCTGGATGCGCTTTTTCAACCTCATCAAGCAAAATAACAGCATATGGTTTTCTTCTAACTTTTTCCGTTAGTTGTCCACCTTCTTCATATCCAACATATCCTGGAGGCGCACCAACTAAACGTGAAATCGCGAATTTTTCCATGTATTCACTCATGTCAATTCTGATCAAAGCTTCATCTGAATCAAATAACTCACTAGCCAATACCTTAGCTAACTGTGTTTTTCCAACTCCAGTTTGCCCTAAAAAGATAAATGAACCGATTGGTTTGTTTGGATCTTTAAGTCCTGCACGATTACGCTGAATCGCTTTTACAACTTTTCCAACGGCTTCGTCTTGTCCTATTACTTTTCCTTTGATTAATTCAGGAAGTTGTGCTAGTTTGTTACTTTCTTTTTGTGCAATTCTGTTCACAGGAATTCCTGTCATCATGGAAACTACATCAGCTACATTATCTTCACTTACAATTTCTTTGTGTTGTTTGGATTCTTCTTCCCACTTTTCTTGAGAAATTGCCAATTCTTTTTCAATACGTTTTTCGTCGTCTCTTAATTTGGCAGCTTCTTCATATTTCTGTTTTTTAACGACAGAATTTTTAAGTTCACGCACTTCTTCTAGTTGACGTTCTAAATCAAGAATTTGCTTAGGAACATCAATATTTATAATGTGAACTCTTGAACCTGCTTCATCCAAAGCATCAATAGCTTTGTCTGGCAAGAAACGATCGCTCATGTATCTATTTGTAAGCATAACACAGGCTCTAATAGCTTCTGGTGTGTAACGTACATTATGATGTTCTTCGTATTTATCTTTGATATTCTCTAGAATTTCTATCGTTTCATCTACCGTAGTAGGTTGAACCACCACTTTTTGGAAACGTCTTTCTAGTGCACCATCTTTTTCAATATGTTGTCTGTATTCGTCTAATGTTGTTGCTCCAATACATTGCAGTTCACCTCTTGCTAACGCAGGTTTAAACATGTTAGAAGCATCTAAACTTCCAGTTGCGCCACCAGCACCAACAATGGTATGAATTTCATCAATGAAGAGAATAATATCATCGTTCTTCTCCAATTCATTCATAACCGCTTTCATGCGTTCTTCAAACTGACCTCTGTATTTTGTTCCAGCTACTAAGCTTGCTAAGTCTAACGTAACGACTCTTTTATTGAATAAAATACGTGATACTTTGCGTTTTATGATTCTGTTTGCTAAACCTTCTGCAATGGCAGATTTACCAACACCAGGTTCTCCAATTAATATTGGATTGTTCTTTTTACGTCTACTCAAAATTTGAGAAACACGTTCTATTTCTTTTTCACGTCCAACAACAGGATCCAATTTTCCTTCTTCAGCCATAGCTGTTAAATCTCTTCCGAAATTGTCTAATACAGGTGTTTTGGATTTTTTATTGACTTTTCCGCCAGCATTAGAAGCTCCAAAAGGATTTTCTTTTGAAGGTTCTTGTGATCCACTATTGTCATCAGAATATGATTCTGAACGTGGAGTGTCTATATAATCGTCATCGTTTGTTATCATATACTTAAATTGTTCTTTAACATTATCATAATCCACTTTAAGCTTATTTAGTAGCTTTGTTGTCGGATCGTTTTCGTTTCGTAAGATGCACAATAATAAATGTGCGGTATTGATAGAAGAACTTTGAAAAAGTTTGGCTTCTAAAAATGTCGTTTTAAGCGCTCTTTCAGCTTGACGCGTTAAGTGTAAATTTCGCTTTTCGTTTGGAGCTACTGCCACATTTGGGTTTGCGGGACTTAGAATCTCTACTTTACGCCGCAAGTGAGTCAAATCCACTTCAAGTGCGTTTAAAATATTAATTGCTTTGCCATTTCCGTCTCTAAGAAGTCCAAGCATTAAGTGTTCTGTGCCAATAAAATCGTGGCCTAAACGCAGTGCTTCTTCTTTACTGTAGGCGATTACATCTTTTACTCTTGGGGAAAAATTATCATCCATAAATCTAGTTTCCTTTCGACCTTAAAATTAATATTTCAATACGGATAATACAAAAATTGTTCCGTGATGAAAGGTTATGTAAGCTAATAGACGAAAAAAAACTTCAAATTCAAAAATTATATTATTAAATTATCAAAAAAACTTATTAAAAATTGTTAATAAAAAAACGTTAAAATGCTTATTGAAATCATCTCTGAATACTAGCAAATGTTGTATATTGACCCGATTTGTAAAACTCGAAATATTAAAATATAAAATACATGGCAGAAGGAGAAAAATTAATCCCTATTAATATTGAAGATGAGATGAAGTCTGCTTACATCGATTATTCGATGTCAGTCATTGTGTCACGTGCGCTTCCAGATGTAAGAGATGGTATGAAACCCGTACATCGTAGAGTATTGTTTGGAATGCATGAACTCGGAGTTCGGTCTGGCTCGGCTCATAAGAAATCTGCAAGAATTGTTGGAGAAGTATTAGGTAAGTATCACCCACACGGAGATACATCTGTATACGACGCAATGGTTCGTATGGCGCAAGAATGGAGTTTGCGTTATATGCTAGTAGATGGACAAGGTAACTTCGGATCTATTGATGGAGATAGTCCTGCAGCAATGCGTTATACGGAAGCAAGAATGCGCAAGATAGCTGACGATATGTTGGCAGATATTGACAAAGACACCGTTGATCATTCTTTGAACTTTGATGACACCTTAAAAGAACCAACAGTATTGCCTACAAGAGTTCCAGGTTTGTTAATTAATGGAGCATCAGGGATTGCAGTTGGTATGGCAACAAATATGCCGCCACACAATTTATCAGAAGTTATTGATGGAATTCATGCGTATATTGAAAACAATGACATCGAAATTGATGAGTTGATTCAACACGTAAAAGCACCCGATTTTCCAACAGGTGGAATTATCTATGGATATGATGGTGTTCGTGAAGCGTTTAAAACAGGACGAGGAAAAGTTGTCATGCGTGCGAAAGCTACGATGGAAGAAGTGCAAGGTAGAGAATGTATTATTGTAACTGAAATTCCATATCAAGTCAATAAAGCAGACATGATTAAGAAAACTGCTGACTTGGTAAATGATAAAAAAATTGATGGTATTTCTACGATTCGTGATGAATCTGATAGAAAAGGAATGCGTATCGTTTATATCTTAAAGCGTGATGCGATTCCAAATATTGTCTTAAATACATTATATAAGTATACTGCATTACAATCATCATTCAGTGTAAATAATATTGCATTGGTTCATGGACGTCCACAATTATTGAATCTAAAAGAAATGATTCATCACTTTGTGGAACACAGACATGTAGTTGTAACGCGTAGAACTGAATATGAATTACGCAAAGCAGAAGAGCGCGCGCATATTTTAGAAGGTTTAATTATTGCATCTGATAATATTGATGAGGTAATTGCTATTATTAGAGGTTCGCAAAATGCTGAAGATGCTCGTAATAATTTGATCACACGTTTTGAATTGACAGAGATTCAAGCCAAAGCGATTGTGGAAATGCGTTTACGTCAGTTAACAGGTCTGGAACAAGACAAGTTACGTGGTGAGTACGACGACATCATGAAAAGCATTGACGATTACCGTGATATTTTGGCAAATAAGTCAAGAAGAATGGACATCATCAAAGAAGAACTTACGGTTATCAAAGATAAATACGGAGATGAAAGACGTTCGTTAATTGAATATGCTGGTGGAGATGTTAGTATTGAAGATTTAATTCCTGATGAAAAAGTAGTTATTACAATTTCGCATGCAGGATACATTAAGCGTACTTCATTAACAGAATATAAAGAACAAAATAGAGGTGGCGTTGGGCAAAAAGGAAGTGCAACTAGAAACGAAGATTTCTTAGAGCATCTATTTGTTGGAACCAATCACCAATATATGCTATTCTTTACGCAAAAAGGAAAATGTTTCTGGATGCGTGTATATGAAATTCCAGAAGGAAGTAAAGCATCTAAAGGAAGAGCAATTCAGAACTTAATCAACATTGAAAAAGATGATAAAGTAAAAGCATTCATCTGTACACAAAGTTTAAAAGATGATGAATATATTAATAGTCACTATGTGATTATGGCTACGAAGAAAGGTCAAGTGAAAAAGACACCTTTGGAGCAGTATTCTCGTCCACGTACCAATGGTATTAATGCAATTACCATTAAAGAAGGCGATGAACTGTTAGAAGCAAAGTTAACTACTGGAAACAGTCAAGTAATGTTAGCTGTAAAATCTGGAAAAGCAATTCGATTTGAAGAAGAGAAAACACGACCAATGGGAAGAAATGCTTCTGGTGTTCGTGGAATTAGACTCGCTAATGAAAAAGATGAAGTTATAGGAATGGTTGCTGTAAACGATATGGAAAGCAACATTTTAGTAGTTTCTGAAAATGGATATGGAAAACGATCTAGCTTAGAAGATTACCGAATTACGAACCGTGGTGGAAAAGGAGTAAAGACCATTTCTGTAACGGAAAAAACTGGAAAGTTGGTTGCGATTAAGAACGTAACGGACGATGATGGTTTAATGATTATCAACAAATCTGGTATTGCAATTCGTATGTCTGTTTCTGATTTAAGAGTAATGGGAAGAGCAACGCAAGGAGTTCGATTAATCAACATAAAAGGAAAAGATTCTATTGCAGCGGTAGCCAAAGTGAAGAATGAAGATGAGGATGAAGACGTTGAAGATGTTGAAAACACTGGTGTTACAGAAGATGGCACGGCTGTTGATATAGATGACAATAGTGACAACGAAACGGAAGAAGAATAATAACAAAAACCTCAATTATCTAAACATTTATAAAATGAAGAAAACAATTTTAATTTTCTCAGCAATGTTAATTACGGCATTTTCTTTTGCACAAAAGAAAGAATTAAGAGCCGTTGAGAAAGCATTGAAAAAAGGAAACACTACAGAAGCTAAAGCAACGTTATCTAGTATTTCATCTACAATAGAAAGTGCTGATGCAAAATACAAAGCACAATATTACTTTCTAAAAGGAAGAACGTATCAAGAACTTGCTGAAAAAGGAATGGATACGGATGCTTCTTTAAAAATAGCTGGTGATGCTTACAATAAATTATTTGCTTTTGAAAAAGAGCAAAAAGATTTTGAATACACCAAAGAAGCGAAGCCAATGTTGCAAACAATGATTAGTAAAATTGTTGAAAAAGCCATTGCCTCTCAAAAAGAAGAAAACTATAAGAAAGCTTCAGAGCTATTGTATTTATCGTATACATTACAGCCAGAAAATAAAAATTTCTTATACTTCGCGGCATCGAACTCAATTTCTGAAAAAGATTATGATACTGCTTTAAAGTATTATGTAGAGTTAAAAGAAACAGGATATACAGGTGAAGAAACTCAGTATTATGCTATTAATGTAGCAGACGGTAAAAAAGAATCGTTCGCAGAAAAAACATTAAGAGATGTATCTGTAAGAGTAAAATCACATTCAAATCCAACAGAAGAAAAAACAAAATCTAGATTACCAGAGATTGTAAAAAACATTTCTTGGATTTACACCAACCATATTGGTGACAATGAGAAAGCTTTAGCAGCCGTAGAAGATGCAATTGCAATGAATCCTAATGATGCTTCACTTTTATTGACAAAAGGAAACATCTACTACAAAATGGGAGATACTGCAAAATTCAAAGAAATCATGCAAGAAATCATTGCTAAAAACCCTAATGATGTAGATTCTTATTACAATATTGGTGTAATTAGTGCTGAAAATGGTGATGTTGAAGAGGCAAGAGCCGCATACAAAAAAGTACTAGAATTAGATCCTGGATATGTAAATGCAGCAATCAACTTATCTAAAACATACTTAGACGAGTCGTCAGATGTTGTTGATAAAATGAACGAACTAGGAAATTCATCAGCAGATAACAGAAAATATGATGAATACAAAGCGCAACAAACTGCATTGTATAGAAAGTCATTAGCAGTATTAGAAGGAATTTCTGAAAGTGTTCCCAATGATGTTAGTATCCTAAAGCAATTAAAAGGATTATATTCTTTCTTAGGAGAAAGTGAAAAAGTCAAAAAAGTGAAAGCTAAATTGGCTGAGTTAGGAGAGCAATAATCTAACAGAAATAATACATAAAAAAAGCCTCGTTAACTAGTTAACGAGGCTTTTTTATGTCTTGTAATTTTTTTATATGAGTAGTATTTATATCAAATGAATTTTAGACTGTAATTTTAAAGTTTGTTTGGTATTATTTAACCTGAGATCGATATAAGTTTACTCAAATGAAATTTTGAACATATTTCTAAAATAAGTGCTAAGTATTTGATTTTCTTTTTCTTTGTTCGTACAAAGAAAAGAAACAAAAGAAAGTGCGCTTTTAGTTCGTGTGATTTCTATTTTATATTTTGGAACTCATGAATCTTCGATTTCCAGAGGTATTTTTAGTTTTTCTTTCTGAAAAAAACTAAAACCGCATGAATTTTTCTAAATTTTCTCCAAGGATTCAAAAATTCTTAACGAAAAATCCCTGCTATACTGCGGAAAAGACAAAAAAAAACACTCTGAAATTTTATATCGAACTTACGTTATTTAAAATTATCAAAAATGTCTCAAAGTATACGTACTTTATTTGGTATAATACCTTGCCTGTAAAAATTATTATGGTGTATCAAGCGTTCAATATAAAGTCTATATTCTTGACTCTAAAAAACGGCTTGTACTGAGCGAAGTCGAAGTAAGCGGTCTTACATCTTTTATCAAACAATCTTCTTAATCACACGAAGTCTGTGTGTATGTCGTTTAGTTTCTACATTAAAAATTCCTGAATGATCTATGCGATCAATACGAACTTTTCCATGTGCGTGAATAATATAATTATCTTCCATAATGATTCCGACGTGAATAATAGTGCCTTCTTCATTATCAAAAAAAGCTAAATCGCCAGGTTCACTTTCTTCAATAAAACTCAACGCTTCACCTTGCATAGCTTGCTGAGAAGCATCACGCAATAACTTATAACCATTCAGTTTATACACCATTTGTGTAAAACCAGAACAATCTATCCCGAAAGGTGTTTTTCCGCCCCATAAATACGGCGCGCCCAAATACATATACGAAGTTTTAATAATAGTTGCTTTTGGATGAATTCCGCCAATCGTATTTCCATCATGTTCATGTGACAATAACGACAACGAATTCAAAACGGAACCAATAGGAATTGGCATTAAAAGGGAATCATTCGTAATAAACTCAACCAAATCAGCCGAGAGAATCAACTTTTCTTTATTTTTCTCTTTATAAATTTCCTCAGTGACTTCTAAATATTGTTTATTATCAATCCAACCTTCGTACTTGTCAAATGCAATACGGATTTTACTCCACTTTTTGCGTTGTTCCAACACTTTAAAATGTTCTCCATACAAAACCTGTGATACAAGTTCACTCGTATCAGTTGGTTCAGCACGAAGCGGAACAATACTCAAATTGCAAATTCCGTATTGCATGTATAAAATTAGATGATTTTTAAAATTGAAAAATTAAGCTCTTTCTAAAATTAATGCAGAAGCGCCACCGCCACCATTACAAATAGCTGCAGCTCCTAACTTTGCATTATTCTGTTCTAAAACATTCAGTAAAGTAATCAAAATACGAACGCCAGAGCAACCTAGCGGATGTCCTAAAGAAACTGCTCCACCATTTACGTTTACATTTTTATCTGTCAATCCAAGAATTTTCATATTGGCAAGTCCAACAATTGAAAAAGCTTCGTTAAATTCAAAATACTCAATATCTTCAATACTCAAATTTGCTTTTGCTAATGCTTTCGGAAGTGCTTTTGCAGGTGCTGTCGTAAACCATTCTGGTTCATGCGCCGCATCTGCATATCCTTTTATGGTTGCTAGAGGTTTCAAGCCTAACTCCGCAGCTTTCTCTGCACTCATTAAAACCATTGCGCCAGCGCCATCATTAATTGTAGAAGCATTGGCAGCAGTTACAGTTCCATCTTTAGTAAAAGCAGCACGCAAAGTTGGAATTTTGTCCATTTTTACATTCTTATACTCTTCATCTTCGCTTACAATAACTGGTTCGCCTCTTCGTTGTGGAACTTCCACAGAAACTACTTCATTTGCAAACTTTCCTTCAGCCCAAGCTTTCGCTGAACGTTCATACGACTGAATTGCAAATGCATCTTGATCTTCTCTTGAAAATTTATATTCTGTGGCACACGCATCCGCGCAAACGCCCATTGCTACATTATCATACACATCAACCAAACCATCTCGTTGCATTCCATCTTCCAATGTGGCAGGACCAAATTTAGTTCCTGTTCTTGCGTGGTAATAATGTGGAATTAAACTCATGTTTTCCATTCCTCCAGCAACAATAACATCTGCATCGCCCAATGCAATTGCTTGCGCAGCTTGCATTACGGCTTTCATTCCTGATGCACATACTTTATTAATCGTTGTACACGGAACTGTATTCGGAATTCCAGCAAAAATAGCGG
Organism: Kordia antarctica; assembly: GCF_009901525.1. Classification (NCBI taxonomy): domain Bacteria; kingdom Pseudomonadati; phylum Bacteroidota; class Flavobacteriia; order Flavobacteriales; family Flavobacteriaceae; genus Kordia; species Kordia antarctica. The sequence goes on along the minus strand of NZ_CP019288.1, from coordinate 1,592,555 downwards.
CTTGTCGTGCAGGAGCTTGTCCAGTTCCTGCCTGAACAACATTTCCCATAATCACTTCCTGAACATGTTCTGGAGCTAAATTTATTTGTGCCAACGCACCTTTAATAGCTGTTGCTCCTAACTGTGGAGCTGGTATAGTAGATAAAGCGCCCAAAAAACTTCCGATTGGAGTTCTTGCAGCTGCAACAATGACAACTTCTTTACTCATGATTTTTGCTTAAAGTTTAATTGTTGCGAATTTAATTATTTTTTAGAAGATATCCGTATAAATTATCAATTTAAGCGATGAGTTCACTAATAAAACACGCTTAATTTTAGTACTTTTGAATATTAACATATATTCGTTTCATGAAGCAGCTCATTACCAAGTTATATAAGAATCAGTCGTTTGTATATAAAATATTTTTATACGTACTAACAACGGTTTTGGTTGTGTACCTTTTCCCGAAAGGAGGAAAATTTCAATATGAGTTTCAAAAAGGAAAACCTTGGCAATATGAAACACTCATAGCACAATTTGATTTTCCCATTACAAAAACAGCGGAGGAAGTTGATAAGGAAAAAGCGACTATTAGTGCCAATGCAAAAACATACTACAATTACAATAAGCAAGTTGTAGAGCGTGTCAAAAACGATTTTGACGAGCAGTTTGATGAACTTTTTCCTATTGATAGTATTATTGATAGAAATAGCTTTTCACGCTTAAAATCTAAAGCAAATAAATTACTGGCTAATTTTTATAGAAATGGTGTCATTGCTACGATTGATGAATCTAAAACGGATCAATTAGTAGTGCTCATTCAAGATAATGTAGAACGAAATGTGAGTTATAACAGTTTTACCAAGCTTAATAATTTACAGAAATACATCAAGGATTTTGTAGAACAACAAGTTTTGGAAAACTATGAAACGCAGTTGTATAACTTGTTTTTTGAAATCATTGAGCCCAATGTAGAAATCAATCAGCAATTTACAAATGAAGCACTTTTACAACAGTTAAGTGAGATTGCGTACACACGCGGAAATATTCAAGAAGGTTTCCGAATAATTGCAAAAGGAGAAGTCGTAGAAGGTGAGAAATTAGCAACCTTAAATTCACTCAAAAAAGTATACGAGTCGCAGGTCTGGAACGAATCCAATTACAATTGGATCGTATTTGGCTACACAATTCAAGTCGCGTTGGCATTGTTAATGTTGTTGCTATTCATTCGAAAATACCGTCCAGATATTTATGATAATAACAACAAAGTAACGTTCATTTTCATGAATATTGTATTTATGATTGTATTAACAACGTTGGTTGTAAAATACAATTCCAACTATGTATATGTGGTGCCATTATGTATTTTGCCTTTAATTTTAAAAGCATTCTTTGATGCGCGCTTGGGATTATTTGCACACGTATTAACGGTTTTATTACTAGGTTTTATTGTACCAAATAGCTCGGAATATATCTTTTTGCAAATCATTGCAGGAATTGTAACCATTTTGACGGTTTCTGAACTTTACAAACGCGCAAATCTATTTATTTCTGTCGGGCAGATAACACTCATTTACATTGTAGCGTATTTTGCGTTTCACATTACGCATGAAGGCGGCATCAAATTTACGGAAGTTTTCAGTAGAAACGAATTAGGGCAAGTACATGTCATTTGGATTTATTTTATGCAATTTATGCTCTGCGGATTGGCAACATTATTTGTACAACCATTAATTTATATTTATGAGAAGATTTTTGGACTCGTGTCCGATGTATCTCTGTTAGAACTTTCAGACACCAATTCTAAACTTTTGAAGCGACTCGCTAACGAAGCACCAGGAACATTTCATCACTCACTACAAGTGGCAAATTTGGCGGAAGCAGCGGCAAGCGAAATAGGCGCAAACACAATGTTGGTTAGAGTAGGAGCGTTGTATCATGACATTGGAAAAATGAACAATCCGACATTTTTTATAGAAAATCAGGCAACTTCGGTAAATCCGCATGACGAATTAGCGCCAGATGAAAGTGCGACAATAATAATAGATCATGTATTAGATGGAATCGAAATTGCAAAAAGTAACAAATTACCCGATCGTATTATAGACTTCATCCGAACACATCACGGAACATCAACAGTGTATTACTTCTACAAAAAAGCGAAAGAGTTGGACGAAGACGTGTCAATTGAAAACTTCCAATATCCTGGCCCGATTCCATTTTCAAAAGAAACGGCAATTCTCATGATGGCAGATTCGGTAGAAGCGGCTTCTAAAAGTTTAAAAGAGCCAACTTTCCAAAAAATAGACCAATTCGTAGAACGCATCATTGACAAGCAAATGGACGAGTTGCAATTTATGAATGCAGATATCACTTTAAAAGAAATTGTAATCATTAAAAAAGTACTCAAAAAGAAGCTAAATAACATCTATCATTTACGAATTGAATATCCAGAATAAACGGTAGTTAATTGAAAATTAAAATATTGCAAAAAAAACAAGAAAAAAAGACTAAAAAAAGAGGTAAATAGTTGCTTCATTAAAAATGAACTGTTACATTTGCAACCGCAATTTAACGATTGCGTAAGTTCTTAAATCATAAGAAATACTGGAGAGGTGCCTGAGTGGCCGAAAGGAACGGTTTGCTAAATCGTCGTACTTAGAAATAGGTACCCAGGGTTCGAATCCCTGTCTCTCCGCTTTTTTTTTAAACAATTTGATAACTATTTCGGGGTGTAGCGTAGCCCGGTTATCGCGCCACGTTTGGGACGTGGAGGCCGCAGGTTCGAATCCTGCCACCCCGACAATTATAGAGTTACGGGCTCGTAGCTCAGCTGGATAGAGCACCTCCCTTCTAAGGAGGCGGTCACAGGTTCGAATCCTGTCGGGCTCACAGGAGCGGACAAATTAGTATTTTTTACTTTTTGTCCGCTTTTTTGTTGTCTTAAACTGATTGACAGTGAACGCGTTAATTTGAAAATTGAATTTACCTTACTGGTTCGAACTTCATCTTTTTTACGATCATAGACGATTCCATCGGGGAATACAAGTTTTTGAAATTTTTGTTTCTCAGCATAACTGCCTAACCTCCATATATTATGCAAGTTACATAACAAATCTATTGAGTTATTAATATAGTTATCAAGGTTCGAACTATCTAAACTGTTTTTTTCAATTTCTTGCGCTATTTCATTCTTTTCTTCATTGTACTTCTTTGAAAACTTTTGATATAGCGAACCGTCTATTTCACCAATTACAAAGCGTTCTTCAATCTTGTTAACCTTATCGTTAATTGCCTTTAGATTGTACTTTAAATGCGCTGTATTATCTTCATTGGAAGTGCTGAAGTATTCAAATGTGTGCTTTAATTGAATCTTTATTGGAGTAATGTATTTTTTATCTATTTGATACGTGCCTAATATATCGTTGAATTTGTCATGTAAGTCATTTGCATTTTTGTTGCAAGGGCAACCAACTGTTTTACATTTGTAATAATAGATATTTTTCTTTTTCACCAAATAGCCTGTTAGTGGACTTTTACAAGCAGCACATTTTGTAAATACTTTTAGCGGTAAGTTCTCATTTGCTTTATTATGTTTCGATTTGTTGTTCTTTGCTTCTTGGATTCCGTGAACTTTTAGGAATAAAGCTTTTGGAACAATGGCTTTGTGTTTTCCCTCAATGAGTTGATCGTCCAACAAACTATGTGATATTAATCCACAATAGACTACATTTCGAAACATATTTGTTAATCTTTGTTTGTATATTTTTAATCCGTATTGTTCAAGTCTTTTCACAATCTCAACATTGGATAAACTTTCATTAGCTTTCCATTCAAAAGCTTTTCGTACCAAATGTGCTTTCTCACTTGGAACTATAATAGGTATGTTCTTCTCGTCTCGCATATTTTTATAGCCAATCGGAGCAGTTCCCATCCAATAGCCATTTAATAAGCGGTGACGCATTCCTGTAATGGTTTTGTCTCTACGTTGGTCATTATCATACTTGCTGAAAAGTAAATTTAAGTTTTGATAGAAACGTCCTGTGGAAGTTTGTGTATCTGCTGGTTGCGTAACAGCAATGAGATTGATTCCTATTCTTCTTATTTTGGCTAAGGTATGAATAGCACTTTCTCCTGCTCTTGAAAAACGATCTGTACTGTATACAATAATATTAGAAATCTTTTTTGTTTTCACAAACGAAAGCATTCGTTGAAACTCTTTTCGATCATCGGTTTTGGCACTTTCGTTCGTTCCACCAAAATAGCCACAAATATCCATTTCGTGCTTATTAGCATATTCGGTACAGTATTTTAATTGACTATCTAAACTTGTATTGTCTCGTTGTTTAATATCAGAAACTCTAGTATAAATAACTGCTTTATTATTTCGAATTGTAGCATGTTTACTTCGTTTTGCGAAGCTTTGAAATTGATTCAGATTGCTCATAGTTGGTAATGATGTTATGAGTTAATAATGATACTTCTTTTAAGGTATTAATAATATGAATAGCTTCTTCAGTAGACACATCAGCAAATCCATCGAAGCTTTTTAATTCTTCAACGGAAATCGTTTTTAATGTTGTTATATCTTTTACAATCTTCATATAAAGGAACTACTGTGTTGTTGCTTGTAGCTAATGAGCTAAAAGCTGTTATTCCCTTTTTGAAAATTGTAAAATTGTTTGAAATCATATCTTCAATATTACAAAGAATTGAAACTAATTCCAATGATTCTATAATAAATTAATAGTTAAAATCTTACAATTTTAAATTAAGGAATGTCATTGTATGTTTTATTTATTATAATGATCACTTCACGATAAAGTGATTATCTCTTACTATTGTATGTTTAAATTGTTATTGATTCTATTATGTTTAAAATTTCTAGAATGATTTATTTGATAGATGCTTTATTGGTTTATAATTTTTACATATTGTTTCTTTTAAAAGGTTACTGACTATTTTTTAGGTATTCAAAGTCTCTAAACTTTGAAGTAATATTTAATTCACGAGGTCTCTAAACCGTCATAGAATACAAATATGGAATGAATTGATTAAATATCATTTGTTCAGTTTTGGTACTCGGTACGTAAAAACTGTAAGTCATTGATTTTATATGATTCTTTGAAAAGCGGTACAATTAGTTTTCTCCGAAAAATTGACTTTATTAATTAGTAATGATGGTTTCATTTTAAAGCTTGCATAAATTCTTTATGTCTTTATGATTACAAAGATTCTATATAAAACTGAAATATCATTTGTAAAATTTTGGTACTGAACCAAAGACTCGAAAGGGAAGGCTATGACTAAGAAAATGCTTGAAAAAGCACACATAATTACTGATTTTTTTATTTCTTTTTTTAAGGTTTAACATTCGTTTTAATTACGCCAGCTAATTTTTTAGGATCATTATATTTATATGACAATTTCTTAAATACAGTTTGATGCGTTTGTGAGTACAAAGATTTAAAACAAAACTGAGATATCATTTGCACGCATTTTGTATCATACAAATGCCTTTAAAGGCTAGACTAATGCTAAGGAAACAGTTCAAAAAGCACATAGAATTACTGTTTTTTTTATTTCTTTTTTTAAGGTTTAACATTCGTTTTAATTACGCCAGCTAATTTTTTAGGATCGTTATACTTATATGATAATTTCTTAAATACAGTTTGACGCGTTTGTGAGTACAAAGATTTAAAACAAAACTGAGTTATCATTTGTAAAATTTTGGTCATGAACCAAAGGCTTTTAAAAGCGAAGAAATACTATGAAATTAGCTTAAAAACGGAGCAGTCTTTTGAATTGAATTTTTCAGTTATTTTGAAAAGTGGAATGGGCGTATTTTGTAGTAAGAAAACAAAAACTATTTTTATTTTTTTGAAAAAACTCAATAAAGGTCAATGTGGATTGACCTTTTTGCTTAAAAGTCAATCCACATTGACTTTTAATTTGCTAAATGTATATTTATCAGTAAGTTATATTTTTTCAAAAACTTTTCAGAAATTTTTTGAAAAAATAAATTTCAAAAAACAGCCTTTTTTAAGAAAAACAGCAAGAATTTGGTGTTTTAATTTCAAATTCATTTAAAAAAGTAAAAGTGGTTTGACCTTTTGTAAGCACTCGGTAAAACCCGTATTGCATATTTCAGGATGATTTTGTAAGACTGTATTTTACATAAAAGGAGTTATGAAAAACCGTATTACACTGATAGTTAGCAAGCTTAGTATTTCTAGTTCTTAGATAGGTGTCTGATTTTAAGCTATTCTTAGTATTGGAGAGATTCTGCTAAGAAAATGGTATTTCTTTAACAATTTAAACTACTGCTGGATTTTTCCAATTTTGTGGTAGTAATTCTTCTAATTTATTGGCTTTATGCTCAGGTAATCTTTTAAAGACATCATGTAGCCACAGATACGGATTTACATCATTGATTTTACAAGTAGCAAAGAAAGAATACATGATAGCTGCATGTTGTGCAGCCTTGTGAGATCCCGCGAAGAGATAATTTTTGCGCCCGAGTGCCAGTGGTCTAATTGCATTTTCTATTAGGTTGTTATCAATCAGATACTTTCCATCTTGTGTGTAAGCGCTTAGCTTATCCCACAAGTTTAAACTATACGCAAAAGCCTTTCCAATAGCGCTTTTAGGCAATACTTTACTGTACTCTTGTTGCATCCAAGTATGAAGCTTTTCTAAAATAGGCTTCGCACATAACTCTCTATAGCGTTTTATGGTCTGTGTATTTGTAGTACGCTCTTTTATTTTTCGCTCTATGGCATATAGTTTTTGGATTTGCCCCATAGCATGGCTGGCTCTTGCGTTATCATTATCAAGTGCTTTTTCAAAATAGCGCCTGGCATGTGCCATGCAAGCCAAGAGCTTTATCGGATGTTTGGTACTTAGATTTTGGTATGCTCTATATCCATCAGTTTGCAATGTTCCGCTAAACTGTTGTAAAAAATCTTTTGGAACTTTTGCTGACCTGCTAGGATCGTACTTAAATAATACTAATCGTTCCACTGGTGCATGGAATACCCAATGATATCCTGTATGCAAGCTTCCGTTTTTATGATTGTCTTGAACTTTGATCGGCGACTCGTCCCCTTGGAGGTACTGACTTTGTAATACTACTTTTTGTAGGACTTCATATAATACCTCCAATTGTGTTACTCCTTTAGAAAACCAACCTGTCATTGATGACATTGCTACAACAACGTCTTCTCTTTTTAAAATTTGTATCTGACGATAAAAAGGAAGATGATCCACGAACTTGCTGACACAAATATGGGCTAATAATCCAGCTCCAACATTGGATTTTGGCAAGATCATGCTAGGAAGTGAAGCAATAACGATTCCTGCATCATTTGGTAATGCATATTTTGGACGAATAATTTTACGAACATAGACCCTAGAAGGCGTATACTCCAATACTTCTGTAATTTCTTCACCTATTTTAATACTACCTTGAGCAATATGCACAGGTTCTACTATTTCTTCAACTCTTGGTAAATGCGAAGCTAATGGTAAACGAATAGGATGCTTTTTTGTTTTTGACCGATTGTAACTAATCTGCTGTTGTACTACCGCTGTCTGCTCAGAAGTTTCTTCTGTAAATAGTCCTAATTGAAGTGCATCTGTGTTAGGAACAAATCGTTCGCTTTTACTACCAAAAATAAGGCGTTTTAACTCAGATAACTGTAATTCTAAATTTTGATAGTTAGAGAGTAACTGTTCATATTCTGATTTAGGAATCTGAACATAATCTTGATCGATAACCACTGTAGATAAGGATGTTTTCACATGTTAAAAATACAAATACTCCTTAGAAAAAACAATGTTTTACAACAATTTATGCAGGTATTTGATATCGCTTTTTTCTACGAATATGAGAGATTGAAATACCATCGATAAGTAACACCAATTGCGAATAACTAAGAGTAATACCCATCACAGAAGCATCATATACAGGCAACTCAAAGCGACCAGATTCCAAGCGTTTATAATACAACACAAAACCACCATCTTCCCAATGTAATATTTTTACTTTATCACGTGATTTGTTGATAAATATATATGCAGTTCCATCCAGAGCAGAGCCGTTGAGTTCTTTTTGGATAATACCTGCTAGACCATCAAAACTCTTACGCATATCGGTGGGGTGACTATATAAATGATAACGGTGTGAAATTCCTAGTCCAAACATGATATAAGTTGAGTTAATGAGCAAAGAGTCTTTTGATTTAATAAACAGGTATCTAAATGTAGACGAACACCGTTTGGATATTCAATTTTAATTGATGAATCAGAAGTAGTCATGGGCATATCAACTTCAATAGGAATAAATTTACTCCAAGATGGTTCTTCTCTAGGATGAATTTCCGCTTGATCTAATTTCTTTTCAAGATGATAGTGTTTCAGCCAATATTTTAAAGTAGCCAGCTTGATATCTTCACGCTCACAAAAATATTTCTGATCGATATCTTCTAAGTACATCATTTCTATCAAGGCAAACATACGCTCTTGTTTCTTGGAGTTTTTCATCTGACTAAAATAATCCACTCAAAGATTCTCTGCAATATGCAGTTTACCGAAGGCTTACGCTTATTCTGATAAAAATATAAAAATGAAAATACCTCTCAAAAAATGTATTCATCTTTTTCAAATCCTCAATTAAAAAGTTCCAACTTTGAATGTTCGGACTCACAGAATCCTTTTCATTTATTTGGAAGGGATTTTTTATTTTTATTATATTTTCTAAACTAACAATTTCTCTACTAACACATTAATATCATCTAAATTATTAATTTCATTTTTAAATTTTAAAGCGTTGAACTTAAATTTTGAATTATTTTTAATCTTATTTATTGATTCGATTAATTTTGAAGATGTCAAATCCTTTTTATTAATTGCTATTCCCAAACCGAGGTTTTCAATTTTTTTTGCATAAACTTTTTGATCACCAGTTATTGGTGTAATAATTAACGGAATCCCTAAACTTAGGGCTTGCCTTATTGTATTGAAGCCTCCATGCGTAATTACGAGTTTTGCTTTAGGTAAAACATGGTTATTTGGAATGTATTGATAAAATAATATATTTTTTATAGTCGGAAACTGATTTCTTACTGGATAGCTAATTAGAAATTGCTCTTTAACTTGTTTAAAAGCATCTATGTAAACGCTAATAATGTCTTTATTCATGAAAACAGTACCAAGAGTGGCATAAATTATATTATTTGGTACTGATACATTATTTTTCTTAGAAATAGAGTTATATGAATTTGACTTATAATATGATACATTATAGTTTTCAATAAAACTTTTATCATACCACTTTTCTGGCAACAAGTTGATGTATTTTTGCTTCATTAGAAAGTCCAATTTTATATCAGACTTTAGGCCACTTTTAATCCTTAAGTTATCAATTTCTAAAAAACATTTCTTAATACTTTTTTCTAAAGGGAAGTTATAGCCCCAATTTATGGTTAGCGTCTTGATATCATGTTTTTCAGCAACTATTAAAGAAGAAAATTCAACAGGGTCTCTTATTATCATTTTAGGTTTATACTTTAAAGCAATTTTCTCTATTTCATTTAGCGATAAAGTAGCTAAAGGATTAACGAATAATTTTAAAGAAAAAGGTTCATCTTTAGGAATAATATTTCTTTTTTTTAACTCTACCTGAAGATCTCCAAATCCCATGAAGTCAATTCCCATAGGCTCATGTTTAAATCCTAGATGTTCAATCTCATTTTTTAAACTTTTAGAAGTTGCGAAAATAATAGTTACATCTTTTGATTGTAATTTTTTAGCTAATGGGATTAAGTTATGTAAATGTCCTATTTGAGGTTGAGAACAAAATAAAATGTTCATTGTTGTCGATTTAATTCTTTAAACTTGGATTACCAAGATATTGTATTGTTCGTTTTTCCATATCTAATTCAATAATACCACCTCTATTTTGTTTTGTATGTTGCCAGACTTTGCATCCTTCAAGTATAGATTTTATCCAATCATCTTTAGAAGCTGTTTTAACTTCAAAAACGCTTGTTAGAGTTTCAATTACACTTAATAACTCATTTGAAATTTCTTCATTATTTTTAAAAAAGTTTTTTTCCTTAGCTTCTTCGATTACAAATGCAGCAATAGCTTCTTCTATAATCATAGCCCGAAAATCATCTTCTTGATTATAAAATCTAGAGTTACTCTTTCTTGAAATACCAAAAAGAAAACGAGAAACTGGAGACCAATTTAATATCGCCATATTTGCGAAATGAAATACATCATGCCACATAAATCCATCATCATATTTATTCCAAATCTCTGTTTTTGCGCCAATTCTACAATAATTCCCCTCATTTAGAGGCATGTAAATTTCACTTACACCCGGCTTAGTTTCAATTAGTCTAAGAGTTGCTTTTCTTGGTAATTTTTCATGATGTTTAAAATTCATACTTCTAAATATTTAATTTTTGCATTGTCTAAATCAAGTGAAATTAATCCGCCTTTGTTATTTGCAAGTTGTTTCCATATTTTAAATCCTTCAAGGATAGATAATTCCCATATATCAGATTTTAAATTTGCTATTTCTGTATAATTAGAAAAACGCAAAACGGTTTTTAATATATAATCGGGTATGGTTGAGTAATTGTAGAAATTGTCGTATTTTTTTGATTCTGAAAATATGTACGAGCAAATACCTTCTTCAATTATTAATTGTCTCGGTCCATCTATTGCTTTTTCGAAAACTCGTTCACTACGTCTTTTTATACCCATAATATCACGTATTACTGGTGACCATTTTAAATGAGTCATATAAGAAAAATGAAAAGCTAGTCTAAATCGATAGTAATCTCCATTTAAATCCCAATCTTTTTCACCTGTACGAATAGGTATTGACTGTTTTAAGTTATTGAAAACATAAACGTTAACATTCTTATTTTTTTTGTGTTCAAAATAAACTTTGAGATCTCTTGGCAATTGTTCGTGCTCATCGAAATTTTCATCTAAATATTTTGCCATATTTTTTTAATTTAGTTTTTAAATTTCCTGAAATTTCAACACCTAGATTTGTAAAACAAATTATAGAAGTTGTTTTTGGTAGTTTTAAAATTTCACGGGAAGTTTCGTTCAATTTTTTTGGGCTAATTAAAGTTGGTTTGTAGTGTCCAGAGATATTATTTAGAAATACAATGTCTGGACATTTCTTGTGCTTTTTCCAAAAAAATGATATCTCTCCTGCACAAAATACTTTCAATTCAGTACTAATTGCCAACATTGGATGAAAAGGGAAAGTAGTTACATCCTTATTTCCAATAATAAAATTGTCAATTGGCTGAGGAACTCTATAATAGTTGAAATTTAACTTTGAATCTATTATATAGATAAATCTATTATGTAAATGTTTATGATTATCTTCAAATGATATACTTGAATGACATTCATCTTTATATTTATTAATATGTTTTTTGTATAAATTGTTAAACTTCTTTTTGGGGAATTGATAAAAAACTTGACCACTTTTCGAAGTTTCAGAATAATCAAAATTATTTTTTCTACTAGAATAGAAAAGTATGGAATGAAGATCATTATAAGTTTTTTCGAACCCTAATTTGGATTTCTCATTCCATACATCTTCGTACAAGTAATTACAAAGCTTTAGAAACCTATAAAAAGTTGACACTGGGTTTATTTTGTCAAACTGAATATCAGATTCTATTATAAGTTTTTCTAATCGTTCATTTAGTGCCATGAAGAACCTTGAGCCTTATTTCTTGGTATTTCATCTTTGACTACTAGTACTTTTGCTTCTACATCAGTGATAAGTTCTTCAACTTCTCTAATTAGTTCATTATTCATAAGTTTTAATTTTAATTTATACTTACTTCAGTTTTTTGTCTTTTTTCAGTTTGTTCCGACAGTTTGGTTTTCATTAACACAATGTATGTATATATGGAGTCTCTATTTTTATTTTCTCTTATTTACTCAAGTATTTTTCAGCAAATTGCCTGAGTGGAATTATTTTATTTTCAAATTTCCTAGAACTAAAATTTTCGAATAAAGGACTAATTTTTGATACAATATCAAGCTCTATTTCTTCATTTCCTTCAAGGGCAATTTTTATTTTGAAATTTTCGTATATCTTAATTTGAATAATAGAGGAGACACACTTAATCATATTACCTTCTTCCGAAATACAATTGATTAGACCTGAAAGTTTGATCTTATTGGTTACATCTGATTTTGAAAAGATTATAAGTCTTTCAAAGCTAATCTCATTCGAATTTATACTTCGAATACCATTAATGAGGTAGACTAAATCTTCAGCAGCGATTATGATACCTTGTTTTATTTTCCTTTTAACAAAGAGTCTTAAATAAATGATTAAACCAATAACAAGGATAGGTAGCAAAAATGAAAAATCAAATCCTTTGTTTTCGAATATTGTTGATATTAGAAGAAACATTGCGATAATTACAATATAAGTCAACCAAATTTTTATATTCATTCTTTTTTCAAAAGCGCTTTCTGTAATACTAAATGCATCTATTTTTTTATTGAAAAATTCCACCTCTAATAAACTTTTTATATTACTAAAATTCTTTTTGTTATCTATTATTTGCATTTTTCATACTTTTTGTCAATTGGTTTATTTCGAGATATTTAAATTATCAAAAATTGTATTTTTGGTTTCATTATTTATTCTAAGGTGAGTATATTTTAATATTTATTTACTTTCAAAAGTTTTTTCAGTATGCCTACAATTTCCATTTCGACAAACATAAACCACATAAATTCCTTTTGGTTCTACTTTTTCTGATTGTGCAAACATTGATGTTTTGCAAGACGGACATTTTTTTCCTTTAGCCATTTTATATTTTGTTTTTTTCGGTTATTACTTTTAATATATTTAAATCTTCATCATTCTTTATTTCAAATGATTCCATACTTTTCTTTTTTTAATAATTAATTGTTACACTTGAAATGTTCGACAACTGCCGCACTTTTAAGCACATTTAAATAATTATTATTCACTTTTAAGTTAACCATTGTGCTATGGTTCCTATTATTAGAACTATCATGGATGCTACTAAATAAATATTTGCTTTTTTATACTTTATGAATTCATGAATTACATATCCGACATATCCAATAATTAAAGCATACTGGAGTGAAAAAGAGAGTAGTACTACCAATAACATAAGTGCAAGTATAATTTTATCACTCCTAACGAATCTTTTCCATATCGTATCATCATCTGATAGAAATTTTATCATTCCATTTGGCATTAACCATAACCCTACCCATATTAGAGCAGATGAGGTCGCAACAACAGGGACAAATTTTATAAGTGGAGTTAGAAATATACATGATAACAATAAAACACCTGTAGTAACAGCTGTCAATCCAGTTCGACCACCTTCTTTAATTCCCACACTACTTTCTACAAAAGTTGTAACGCTACTCGTACCAATTATCGGACTAACCAAAGCTGCAAAGCCATCTACGTATAGGCCATTATCAATTTTTTCATTTTTTGACCCTTTTTTTGAAAGAATATCTGTATTTACTGTTAAACCAATAATTTTAGCAACACTACCATAAAAATCTACCAAGAAAAGAATGAGAATCGGCGCCCAAGAACGCGGGTCCAAAATTACATCCATACCACTCCAAAAAGAACCTACAGCAGAAAACATTTCCATAGAAAACTCTGCTGGCTTCATATCATCAGCAATACCAACAAAGTTCGCGTAAATTGCCATCGCAATAATACTAAGTAAAATAGAACCTTTAAATTTTAAGACTTTTTCTAATATAATGATTACCAAAAGACCAATATATAAGGTAATAGCACCTTTTCCAGTAAGATCACCTATACCTATAGGTGAAGCGCCTTCAAAAGCAACTATATTGGATAATTTTAAACCTATCATTACTAAAAACATACCAACACTTGCCGCTAATGCATGTTTCATATTTTCTGGAATACTTTCAATAATTTTTTTTCTAATACCTCGATATGATAAAATAAAGAAAATCAAAGTTGAATAAAATACAATTGCTAAACCTTGCTGCCATGAGAATCCTAAAACACCAACTATATAAAATGCCACATAAGCATCCATTTCAAGACCAGGTGCAAGAGCGAAAGGTAATTTTGCTTTTAGCCCCATGATTATTGTAAATACTCCTGAAACTATAATTGTAGCAAAAAAAACAGCACTTTTATTTATACCGCCTTCCGATAGTATGGCTGGGTTTACTACGACTATATATGCTAAACTCATAAAAGTTGATAATCCAGCTAAAAGCTCAACATTAATTGAGGAACCTTTTTCTTTAATTCCAAAATATTTCTCTATTTTACGTTTCATTGATTCTATCTTTTATAATTAATATTAGGTTTTATTTTTTTTTCTATAAAAGAACCAGCTGTAAACCCACCAATCATTTTAAGAGCTGCATCCCAAGTTTTATCTGGGCTTGTTATGGTTAAAACCCAAATAATTATGGTAAGTATTAATGCTAGTGCTGTCAAGCCATATATATCTTGATTATATAAGAAAGTGGATATAGATAAGAATGCTAAACTAATATCTGAGATAGCATAAGTCATTCTATAGGTACACAACAGTGCTAATGGTATATACCTTCCTATTCCTGTATAGTTTGGAAAAAACCAAGTTGTATTTACAGCGGTTGATAGAATAAAGAATAAAATCAACCAATCCAAGACCGTTTTTATTATGGCTTTTTTTTGCTGCTCTTTATTGTTTATTTTTATTTTATTTTCAATTGTTTCTGCAAATTTTTCTGGGTTGTGATTCCATTCAAAATAAGTCATTCCTTTTAAGGAGTCGTGAACCTCACTTAGTTTGGTGTCGTCTATGTTTAGAGGAAAAAGGAATTCATGTCTGTTCACTTGTAATCTTGGTATACAAGCGGCAATTTCTGTCTGGACACATTCATTTTCTTTATCTAAATAATTTTTAGAGATAACCATGATTACGTACTTCGCTTTACGACAAAATATTTCGGTGAGTTGTTCTTTTAAATCTACACCCAAAGTCTCTTCTAATTGATCTGGATAAAAATAAATTTTACTCTTTGGAAATTTTTGCTGCAAAAATGTATTAATAACTAAAGCAGTATCATGATCATCATCAGCAAAAGAAATTGCAATGTCAAATTCGTAATTATTTGTTGTCATGATATTTTTTTAAATAACTTCTCTATGCACCATTTCCCAATAGGATTCTCCTAGAGGCGTTAACTTGCACCCTTTTTTGTTCTGTGCTGCCCAATACATGTCTCTAGCCCCATCTGGAACGACTAAGTTGACTCGATTAAATAATTGTAAAACCTTGAATTCTTCGACATGTTTAGGGATAGCTTCTTTGTTGTTGGTATATTCATAAGTTTTATTCAATTTGAATATCATATCAGGATACTTAAATAATTTTGTAATTTTCCGTAATTCATTAACGTTTAGCTGAGAAGTAATTTTTCGTAGACAGAAATATCGTTTTACTTTAGTTGTAAACATAGGACGTTGTCCATATTCGCCCATAGCTTTATCTATATAGCCATAAACATTTCCTATAGTAACTTCCCCTAATATACTTGCAGCACCACCTTTTAGTGCATGACAAAAAAGTGTAGTAAACACTCCATTTTCATTAACTTCTTCTGAAAATTGGCTCTCTGTTGATGCAGTAAGTATCGTAACTCCTTCAGCAATACGAGTAAGGTTTTCTTCAAAAAAATCCTGATCAAAATTTCCTGCAAAGCAACAGTCTAATATCACGATTCTATTTGAGGCTGGAGAATTGTTAGCCATTTTTAGTATGCTAGCCATTAATATACCTTGATCTCCTCGTTCACATTCTGAGGTTACCAAATACCCTTGTCTATTTTCAACATGTCCGTGGCCTGCAAAATAGAGTAATGAGACATCTCTTTTTTCTCTAAATAATTCTCTAATTTCATCCATCAAGTATTCTCTGTCGATACAACGATGGGTTTCAGAAGTTATTGATTCTACAAAAAAGTTTCTTTCCTTTTTTTCGTCTGCATGATATTCTAGAACATCCTTAACATTATTAGCATCATTTACACAACCGCCTAATGAATCCATAAAATTATACGAGTTGATTCCGATGATAAGTGCTTTTCGTGACATGTTGTATCTGTTTTATTAAAAATATTTATAAATAGTTATTCAACAAATTTGATGGATTTATTAATGAATTATATTATTATATATGATGATTTTTTTATCATAAGTAGTTGGTAGTTTCTTTTTAATTATTAATTCTTTTTTTGAACAAAAATTCGGAATGATACATAAAGTATTTATAAGTTATGATCATGAAAACGATTTTAAATTTCGATAAAAGTATGAAGATTTATTTGGGAAGCATTTTGATATTTTTGATTCATATTCAGTACGACAAGGAGAAATTGGTAATATCGGTACAGATGCATTTAGAAAGCAGATTCGTAAAAAACATCTTAGAGAATCTACGGTTACAATTGTTTTAATTGGTAAAGATATTTGGCGAAGACATCATGTAGATTATGAAATTCAAAATTCCTTAAGTAGCACTTTAAGTAATCCAAGGTCTGGTTTGTTAAGGATTATTCTTCCTTCATATCCAGAATGTCAAAATAGAACTTATGATCCTAAGACTATTCCTCAACGGTTATTTTTGAATTTGGAAAATAAATATGCAACTATTCATTTATGGTCAGGCGATCCTATAAAAAATCAACGTTGGATTCATGAGGCTTTTGAGAAAAGAGGAAAATTAAATCCGAATAATTCTATGGAATTAATGACAAGTAATTGGAAAGGGAAATCGTGGGAGCATATTAATCATACCCCTTTTTGATAGCAAATTTGATTAGTTCTTTGGAATTTTTTACTCCAGTTTTTCCAATTAAATTTTTTCTGTGAGTATTAATAGTGGCTACAGACCTACTTAACATTTCTGCGATCTCTTTTGAAGAATAGCCAAAAGCGATTAGTTTAAGAACCTCCAATTCTCTTTGTGTAAGCTTTAATTCACCATACATATTAGGGGATTTTTGACTATGCATTATTGTATTTTTGACATTTTCAGCATAGTAATCATTCCCATCTGCCAAGGCGAAAATTGCTGGTAACAAATCTTGCTTCACTTTGTCTTTTAATATGTATCCTTTTGCTCCACTTAAAAGACTTTCTCTTATAAATTTCGCATTATCATGCATAGAAACAATTAATACTTTTATCTTAGGAAAGTTTTTTTGAATGTGCTTTGCTAATTCAATTCCGTCCATTTCAGGCATACTTATATCCAGTATTGCTACATCTATTTCTTGATGTAATAATGGTATGACATCTTTTCCATTGGTAGCTTCTCCAACAATGATAATATCATCTCTAGTTTGTATAACTGACTTTAAACCTTCAATAACCACATCATGGTCATCTGCAATTAGTACATGTATCATTTTATGTTTCATTTAAGGGAATTACAATGTGAATATAAGCTCCTTTTCCAGGAGTAGAATCAATAACTAAAGTTCCTCCAAGCGAAGCCACTCTAGTTTGTATATTTTTAATCCCCAATCCTTTTCCTTGATTTTCTTCAACATTAAAACCAACACCATCATCTTCTACAGCTACTTGAAGTTGTTTTTTACTTTGAATTAATTGAATTGTAATTATTTCAGCTTTTGCGTACTTCAAAATATTACTAACAAGTTCTTGAATGATTCTATAGATTGTAATTTCTATGGTGCTATTGAGTCGTTCATCAAATCCGTCAATGGATAGCTCAACACTTAAGCGATTACTAGATTCTAAAGTTTGTTTTAAATCTTTAAGCGCAGCTAATAAACCAAAGCTTCCTAAAACACCCGAATCCATTTTTCGAGATATTTTTCTAACATCTTCGCAAGCTTTATCAAGCAATTGTGTAGCTTTATTATACTCTTTATAACTAGTGGTTTTTAATTCTTCCATTTTCTCTTCAACAATCTCGAAATGTAATTTGAGCATAGATAACGTGCTACCAATACTATCATGAAGGTCTTTTGCGATTCTTTGTCGAACATCTTCTTGCCCTTCAATCATTTTATGCATAGATTTTATGGCCTGATTCTTTAATTGTTTTTCAATTTTTTGTCGTTCTATTTGTTCTTGCTGTGCTTTCTGTTTTTGTTTATTTCCTCTAATTAGAGCAAAAAATAATAGTACTAAAAGGGAAGATCCAATTAGCAAACCGTATATAAGATTGTTCTTTCGTGTATTTTCACTTTGCACGATCAGTTTATCTTTTCCTAATAATTCAATGATTTTTTTATTTTCTTCATAATTATCCTTTATATGTATCGCATTTATAAAAGTGTTTTGCAAACTATCTCTCAGTTTTGCGTATTGATTACTGTTTTTGAACGCCTTATCATATACTCCTAGTTTAGCATAACCAACTGAAAGATTATTTAAAACTTCCAATAGTAACAACTTATCATTTATATTTTTTGCGATGTCCGAAGCTTTGTTATAATATAAAAGTGCACTATCCAATTTGCGCTCTTCAATATAAGTATTCCCTAAATTATTATATGTTTCTGCTCGGTTTTCTAGAGTTGAGTATTTTTTCGGAACAGATAAACTTGAAAAATAATGTTTTTTTGCAAGGTTAAGTTCTTTCTTTTTAAAGTGAATAATCCCAATATTATTATTGACATCAGGATCTTCATAATCAAGACCTGATTTTTTACTCAACGCCAATGTTTTAGTATAATATTCCAATGCTAAAGAATGATTACCAGATTCAAAGTATGCAACTCCTAAATTGTTGTACAAATTTAATAAGTCAACAGTGTTTTCTCTAAACCCTTTTTCGGCTTGGAGTAGGTAATTTATGGCTTTTGGATAATTTTTCATTGAAATATAGAGTAAACCAAGATCCATATAAGAGTCAGATAAACCGTTTACATCGCCCAACTCTTTTCTAATGTCTAAACCTTTAAGTATATATTCCATTGCTTTATCAAATTCCCCAAGCTCTTTATAGCAATGACCAATGTTTGTTAAAGCTATCGCACTTGCACCTTTACGATCAGTTAATTCAAATTTTTGTAAAGAGGCTAAGCCATATTCCAATGCTAGAGTATAATTACCTTTGTTTTGATAAATGAGGTTTAGTTGATTTTGCGCTCGTCCAATGCCAAAAGAAAAATTTTCTTTTGTTTCCATTTCTAGTGCTTTTAAATATAACTTTTCTGCCTCGGTAATTTTTTTTTCATGAAGTGCAATAGTGCCTATTCTCGTTAAGCTAGTTATATAACCGCGTGTAAACGATAATGAATCACTGAGGTTTTTGGCTTCGGTAGCAAATTGTAACGCCTCTTCTGTTTTAGTTTCGTATAATTCAAAAGCTAAATCATTCAAAGTGTTAACTCTATTAGTGTCTTTTGGTTGTTTTTTAAGTGAAATATATAAATTATCTATAATTGGATTTTGCTGCGCGAATGTGGTAAAGCAATAAAAGAAAAGTAATAAAATTTTCATTTTTTTATAATCAGTTTTGGCGATAACAAGTTTTAGTGTCATAAAAAATGCTTTATTTCTTATAAAGATAATAAAGCATTGTAAGATTAGTAGTAATAAAATTAATGAATTTTACCTTTTTGTTTTTTTGCCTTTCGATTTAATTTTACTTCCTGGCCTTACTACAGTTCCTGAGGATTTAGTTGATGTGCTATTTTCTAAGCCACTATTTGTTCCGCTTCCTGTTGAAGTAGTAGTAATAATAGTGGTAGTGGTAGTATTGGAAGAACTAGGAGTAGTAGTGTCATTTTCTGTTGAGGAATTAGATGTTCCATTTTCAGTTGTTTCATTTGAAAGTATCATAATGTTTGAGTTTTAGTTGATATACAACAAATGTGATATATTATTAATGTATAATTTTCATCAAGAGAAGTGATTTATTTTCTCCTAACTAGTTATTAGTAATATATTTTTCACAAACAAACTAATCTCCTTCAAATCCTCCACCAAAAAGTTCGAACTTTGAAAGTTCGCGGTCACAAGATAAAGTCTTACTAGAAATAGTAGGACTTTCTTGTTTTAGTAAGTTTTTTTATTCTCAAAGCTTAGTTTTAAAGAAATACAATTCTGCTGAGTTGTCATTAAAGAATTTTTTTATAAGAGAAAAGCGCAACAAAATTTGTTACGCTTTTATTGATTCAACAAAAAGTACTTCTTAAAAAGTGTACTTCTTATTTTTTTATAATTTTATGTGTGTAGATACCTTTGTCAGTTTCTATGGAAAGGAAATATAATCCAATTGCATAATTATTTATAGCGACTTCAGTTGATGTCTGTGAATTTGAAAGTTTGATTTCTTTCAATAATCTGCCATTAAGATCGTGAATAGATAGCTTATTTATACGCTCTTTTCCGTTTATATGTATAATATCTTTAGTAGGATTTGGATAAATCGAAAATTCATTTTCTGCAAATTCATTAACAGATAGTGTTTCTACGATTTCTGTCGATACTGTATTTGTTATAATTGGCGGATTGAAATCAAAGAAAATATCAGCTTTGTTATACATGATATCTCCAATTGCTACAGTACTTTTTGGTTTAATTTTATAGGCAATAAAACCATGTGAATTTGGCTCATCTGATGTGCTATCGGGTAAATTAATGTAATTGAATATAAAATTTACCATATTACCATCTCTTATTTCAACACGTCCGTCATGACTTAGGCTTTCTAACTGCATTGTTGTCCAATCTAAGTTTGCATCTAATACATTTTCAACATTTACATTAATTGCAGAAGCCGTTCCTGTGTTTTGAAAACGAATGATATAGTGTAAATATTTATCAACATCTTCCAATAAAATCTGATCACCTTCTAATACTTGTATATCATTTGGATCATATGAGCCAATTACAGTTTGCTCTAGTGTGAATACATTGTCTTCTTCTGTATTATCTCCAGTAACAGGATTTATAGTCGCTGTAGTACTTAAGACTTCTCCAATATTAGTTGTTGGTGGCGCAAATACATTAAACTGTAAGTCAATGACTCTTGTTTCAAACGGATTTAAGTTTGAATAATTAAACGTAAGTGAATTTGATGTTTGAGAGTTTACAGTTTCACTAGCATTCAAGAACTGTAGTTTTGTATTATCATATTCAAACGTAACATTTCCACTTAGCTGTGTTGTTCCAAGGTTTTTATACACAATTCTATAAGTTGTATCAAAGCCAGGACGTGGTTCGTTTATTGAAGGATATATACTTATACTTAGATCATTAACTATTGTATTTGGCGTAATACAGAAGTTAGCAATATCACTGTTACCTATTCCTGTAAAACTTGAATTTACTGAAGTTGGATTGAATGCGAAATAACTTGGTAAATTTGAAGATATAGTAGTCGTGAAATTTCCTTCATTTACTGGTAATTCATATCCTCCTGAGGATAGTGTAAACGTACTAAAACTGTCATTTCCGTTATCGGCGTTTATCATTATGTTGTTCATACCCCAATTACCCGTATTACAGTCATCATTATTTATGTTATATGTAACTGTTCCATTTATTTGATTTCCGAACAAGCCTAAGTTCTTATGCCATTTTACCCTACCATTGTAAGCTGTTGATGAACCAGAAATAAAATCAATGTCTCCATCTTGATCCAAATCTCCGCTAATCATTATCGGATCAGAATTAAGAGTAGGTGATATTTCTTGTTGTACATTATCAAAATTTCCATTTATGTTTTCAAACCAAACAATTTTCCTTGATGATGTTAATGAAACCGCATCTAAATCACCATCGTTATCTACGTCTTCAAAAAACACAGATAGCGCAAGGCTAGCATCAGGAGCTAAGATATTTTCTGAACTAAAATTACCTAATCCGTCAAGATTTTCAAACCAAGCAATTTTAGTTTCACTAGATGAACCAGAAAGAATATCTAGATCACCATCACCATCGATGTCTTTTATATCTATAGATCTAATTGAATTGGCTTGCGATGAAATTATTTTTTCTGAACTAAAAGTTCCCAATCCATCTGTATTCTCATACCAAGCAATTTTATCATCATTTCTAGAGGCAGAAACCACGTCGATGTCACCATCCATGTCTATATCAACTCCTTTTACATATATTGCATAATTTGCATTTGTTGAAATTAGCTGCTGTACTCCAAAAGTACCTTGCCCATCAAGATTTTCATACCAAGCAATTTTGTCATCATTGTATGAAGCAGATAGTAGATCTAAATCACCATCACCATCTATATCTGAAGCATGCGTCATTATTGGCGCATCACAACTAAAGGTTATGATGGTTTGATTCTCAAAAGTACCTTGTCCATCCACATTTTCAAACCAAATAATTTTATCATCTCCTGTAATTGAACCAATAATATCCATATCGTTATCTCCATCAAGATCAAATGCAGATGCAGATTTAATATTCATATATAGATTGTTATATATATTATGCTGAATTTCATAATTTTGATTACCATCCAAATTTTCAAACCATGCGATTTGACCATTCGCGGTAGTTAGGATATCGATATCTCCATCATTATCGAGATCTGATAAAAAAGAAGAATCGGGATCTTCTGCACTAAAAGAAATCGTATTTTGAACAAAGTCTGCCATTCCATTAGTATTTTCCAACCAAATTAGTCCATGACCTCCACTTCCGGCGAGAATGTCTAAATCATTATCACCATCTATATCAAGGATTTCTATTGCATTTACACCTGAATTAGTGTTGTTCAAAATATTTAGCCCTCCACTAAAGCTATTATTTCCATTATTCAAATATAAAAATAGTCCATTGCCATCAATTAAAATATCGACATCTCCATCTCCATCTAAATCATCTGCATTTGTAATATCAACATCTCCATTAATAGATGTATCTATATATCGAATTGAAGAAAAATTTCCCGACCCATTTATATTTTCATACCAAATTAAATGATCATTGTAACCTGCTGGGATAATAATATCTATATCTCCATCTCCATCAATATCTTTAGGAGTTAGTGCTTTATAATCTATTGATGAAATTTGATGTTCTATTGTAAAGGCTCCATTACCATCTGTATTTTCAAACCATACGATGTCATCCAAAGAGGCAATTATATCCATATCTCCATCTCCATCCATATCTTCTCCATACGCAAGAGCCCATGACAGTGAATGTATTGTAATAATTTGTTGTGCTCCAAAATTACCAAGACCATCGATGTTTTCATACCAAGCTAACTTTTTGTCATTGTATGAAGTAGAAATTAGATCTAAGTCTCCATCTCCATCAATATCTACAGAACGAATTGAAGTTACTCGGTCAACATCTTGAGTAATAATATTAGTAGTAGAAAAATTTCCTAATCCATCAGTGTTTTCAAACCAAACGATAGAACTATTTGTAGAAGCAAATATGTCTAGATCGCCATCATTGTCTATATCTTTCGTTATAATATTAGAAGATGCACTGTCAAAATCTGAAGATACAGGTCTTTGGTATCCAAAAGTTCCTTGCCCATCTGTGTTTTTATACCAAACTAAACCAGGGAAACCATCGTAATGACTCGTAACTACGTCAATATCTCCATCGCCATCTAAATCGCCCGCAGCTGCCGATGCAGTTAATCCATAAGCATTTGAGAAGCCTGTTATTTCAATCTCTTGAAAACCAATTTGAGAATAACTGTGAAAACATAAAGAAAGTAGTAATGTGTAGAATGTAATTTTTCTCATAATTTATTTTTAACCAAGCAAATAAAAGAAAATATACTAAATTAAAAAAATCTATTATGCAAGCTTGATAACTTTTCAATAAACGTTTTTAAAAAGCAATAGATTAAGATGCAATTAATAACGAAGAATATTCTTTTACAAACAAACCAATCTCCTTCAAATCCGCCACCAAAAAGTTTGAACTTTGAATGTTCGAGCTCACAAAATCCCTTTCATTTATTTGGAAGGGATTTTTTGTTTTTATGAATAACGAAATAGATATTGATATTGAAAAGTGTAAAGAAATAGACCTTAATGATTTTGAGACTCAGTTTCTTGACCTTGAAATATTCATGGAAGCAGTCATTTCGATTTATAATGTCTTTAATATTGTAAGAGCTTCTATAGCTATTCCGGGAGCTAATCGAAACCCTGATCCTGAGCCTGCACCAGCTATGACGTAATTTTCTAGTCCAGAAATTGATTTGATAATTGGGTCACCGTTTACACCATAAGCATCGCAAAAAGATCTTCCTCCAGAGATAAGTTCAACAAATGGAGGATATAAGGAATTGAGCACATCTTTTGCTGTTAACAAATCATCTGAATTAATCTTTAGTTCTTCAAGCTTAGGCATAACGTTCCATATTTCACTGCGAAAACTAAATAGCCATCGTCCTTCTTCATGACGAGGAAGTAAGAATGCTTCATTATCAAAAGAGTATATTACGGGAGCATCGGGATGCGGCTTTGCTTCAATATGTAACGCAACAATTTTTTTGTTCCTAACGCCAAGCGAAGCACATTTACTGGACATTGGACCAGTTAACATCCATGGACCTGTAGCTTCAATGACATTTTTTGTGTTGATTACAATGCCATTTTCTGCGGTAAGCATCAAGGAATCTTTCATCTTAGAAACAGATTTTACTTCAAATCCTTCTATAATAGTGCATTTGTCCTCTTTTCTCAAGTTTGAAATTATTTGTTCAGCTACATTATTTTGAGTAGCATATTGAGCAAATGGAATATGAAACAATGACTGATCATTTGTAACGTTAAACCCAGGAAGAAAACGTTGTAGCTTTTTTAAATATTTCTCATGATTATCTTCTTCAGATATTGAACTAAAGAAATGTTTTCGAATTGTTTGTAATTCCTCTTTTTTACTTATACCAAAGGCATTTATGTCTTTTATGGCAAGTGATGGCGCATCGGATAACAATTTTTTCCAATTTTCTTGACTGCTTTTCACCAATTTTCTTCGAAGTGATGTATGACCTCCAGGCATATCCAAACTTGCCGAATATCTAGACGTACCATTTCCCACCAAATTGGCATCCACAAGTAGAATATTCCAGTGAGGAAACATAGTTTTGGCTAAGTGCATAGTCCATGCGCCGATGATACCTCCACCAATAACGGTTAAATTGAATGTTTTAGTCAATGTATTATTCTTCATGTTCTTCCCACCAAATTGAAAATATAGTTAACAATTCTTCTCCTGAATTATAAACTTGATGACTTTCCATTGGGTCAAAATGAATAACATCTCCTGCTTGGATATCGCCTTTAATATCTCCTTTAAAGGTCAATACGCCTTTTCCAGAAGCTACAAACCAACATTCTTTTACCTCATGTTGATCTACAGGAGAACTAAACCCAGGAGAAACGGACCATCTGGAAGCTTTAAAAGGAGCTTTGACTTTTTCTTTTAAATTTACTTCAGAAACTTCACTGCCTTCTGCACCGCTAAATTGCGGGAAAAAACCAAGTTGTGGAATGAGTTGTTTTGCCATAGTGTTTATTTATTAAGAATTAAAGAATTGGGTAATATTGTTAGCAAATCTATTTCTCTTACTTTACAGAACCAAACGGGTAATTTTGATTTTACAAAAGGCTTCTGATTGTAGAATTCTTGAAGGCTAGGAATACCTTCATTGCCTAAACAATTCCAAATAGAACTTGCAAACTCAGGCATTATAGGCGATGCTAGCAAGGCTAAACCTTTTATCCACCAGACCAATTGCTCTTGATCGATCTTATCTTGATAGTTAAGCCACTCGATGAGAAATATAGTACCATTCCTAATCTTTTGAGTAGGAGGCGTCATGCATTTTGTTTGATTTTTTATAGCAATAAAGAGTTGATCTTCAATAGTAGAGTTAATGATCGGGATGTGCGAATTATCAATAGTTTCCCAAATATCATGAACTTTTTTCTGCAATTCTGTACACAATAGTTGATTATTAATTTGAATAAATTCATTAATACTAAAAGCGGTAGCTGTTTCTTCAGGACATTCTTGAATAAGGTAAAAGCGAAGAGCATCTGCACTAACGGAAGTTTTATTGATAATATCTGCTCCCCAAATAACATGTCCGCGACTTGTAGAGAATTTATCTTTTTCTAAGTGAAAGAAATAATTAGGCATAAAATAGTCAAAACTCTTGTACTCGGATACAGTTAGGGCAAGTGCCAAAGCTGACATAATGTGAGGAATGGTATTGTCAATACCAAACGAGATCGCTATTTTTAGGTTTGAGTTTTTATGAAATGCATTTTTATTGTCTTTAGAGAAATATTTCTTGTAAACTTCACCAATGAATAGCGAATAAATGTAAAGACTAGAATAGGTAAATACTACTTGGGTATAATCTGAACCTTTAACAGGATAGGTAACGCCCCATTTATCAGGGTTTGTTAGCCTAATTACGCCTTTTTGGTCTTGAAAAAACGATCTACAAATTTTTCTAAAGTGTTCGGGAACTTTCATTTCTTCCCATTTGGATTCTACACGATCCATAACATCTGAAATATTGAGAAATAGCGAAGGTGTTTCTATAATTTCTATATCAGATTCACCATTATTGGAGTAAGGATTGATAAGTTCTTCTGGCTGATATTGAGTGCCGCATTTTTCACATTGATAACTTCCAGATGGCTGATTACAATTTGGGCATTCTCCAGATAACCAACATCCTAAAATAAATTTATCTGATCCGGGCGAATAAAGGTATTTTCCATTTCGTTCAAAAGTCTTGCCTGTTTTGACAAGTTTGTCCAAATAAGCTTTATGGAATTTGTGATAATCAGCATTTAATTCTTTTGATAAAGGATTAAAATAACATGCAAATTTAATGTTAAGTGCTTCCAAATCTGCCTTTCCGAGCGAATGAAATGTATTGCAGATCTCTTCTGGTGTTTTTCCAGTTTCCTCAGCTTTCTTTAGAATATGTGATTCATATACATCTGAACCACAAAAAACAGATGCTTTTGAATTTAATCTTCGTTGTGCTCTAGCTATAATGTCTAGTTTTAAAAATGGGCCAGCTATATGTCCCAAATGAATTCTGCCATTTGGAGTAGGAATAGCAGGAATTAGCAGCCATTCTGAAGTTTCATCAATGAGTTGTTTCAGTTTTTCCATAGTTTTAAATGTTAACTTGAAGTTGAAATGTAGTTGTTTGAGTTTCGCAAGGATGACCCTTTCTGGCATATAACATTCCTTTTTGAGGTTCCATTACGATAGCTGCTACGGTATCTTGTCTTTTTATAGTACCTTCTGAATGTGCACATAAACCCACTGGGTAAAGGCTGTGATCACTGAAAGTGTTGAATACGTCTTCTGCATTTTGAGGTAAATTATCTTCCGTCATACTTTTTAGTTGATTCAAACGCTTGATGGAAGAATTTCTAAATAGAAAATGAAGGGTTTCATCTTTAGCCAACTTGTCACTCAAGTAATGATTGGTGTGATAGAGCTGGTTGCCTTCTGTGATGTGAATATCATTTGGAGTCATTTCCACAATAACCATTCTGTTTTTATCAGAAATAAGAAAACATCTGGAACTGGTTCTTGGAATAGATTTAATAATTGCAATGGCTTCATCTACAGAATGTGTACCCAAAATCAATCGACATAATAGGTAAGGAGGCACACCAATTTTCCAACCGGATGAAGTAAGCATGTTAATATTTAGTGATAAACCACTGGAATTTAAACCTGCATAACCTAATAACCCTGCAAATCCATACATCAATATTTCTGGTTGGTCTGGGCGTTCAGGTTTAACTCTAAAGACATGACCAAGCGAAGCAAGTTGTCCTGGTAAATCTATCGTTTGTCCTACCATGGTTTGTGCATTACGATGCATCCCTATTGTTGAACATTCGGCAGCGTCTAAAAAAAAATTATGAGAATAAATGATCTCAGTTCGTACTTGAAGAAGTACAGCTTCATCGTAGCTTATACCTGCTCCTTCGGCTAAACCTTTAAGTTCAGTTGAAAGGTGTGGAGCATATTGCGCTATCATAGTTGCATGAGATTTTATAAATACATCAAATTCAGCATCAGTCATAAGCACAGCACATAATTC
This sequence comes from Kordia antarctica, assembly GCF_009901525.1. Taxonomy (NCBI): domain Bacteria; kingdom Pseudomonadati; phylum Bacteroidota; class Flavobacteriia; order Flavobacteriales; family Flavobacteriaceae; genus Kordia; species Kordia antarctica. The sequence continues at coordinate 1,564,409 of NZ_CP019288.1, read as the reverse complement.
ATTAGTTCTGGCTCTACCATCTTTCACAAAATTTTGGATAGTTTCTTTCAACTGTATACCATGAGAATATCCCTTTTGATAAGCGGTACCTTCTAATATAATTTCCCTTAGTGGTTCCATGATTAGGAGTTTACTATTATTGAATTTTTCGCTTTGTTTATACTATAACCGTTATTTAACCAATCAAAGACTGGAAAATCATCTTTAATATCATACACAGTATCCTTGCATAAACTATTAATTATCTTTGCACTTCTCCATGCAATGAGGCTCAAATTTGGGTCAGCAACGCCTCTCACATGACGACTACCGTTTTGGAGGTAGATTTTATTTGAGTTTTGAAATTCCCACTCAATGGAATAATCTGGATTAACTTTAAATCGATTATTATGATAGCTTATATGGTGTTTTATTGAATTCAGAAAAACTGGTTCTTTATACTCAAAACCAGTAGCTAGAATTACAATGTCAACTTCAGTAGATAATTGAGCCTTGTTTAGTTGCTGTTCACAGACAAGATTGAAAGCATCACCAACAGGAAGCACTTTCATTAGTTTTGAGTTTGGTATTAGTTGTACATCTAATTCCTTATCTTCTATAAAATCCAATTCATAGATCATCTTGTAAATATTTTTTAAGAGACACATGTCAATACCATCACTGGATAAGGTCTGATCTTTATTGAGTTTGTGTTTTAAATCTGGACTTAGGTTATAGAAGTAATCACAGTAGTTTGGTGTATAATATTCATTAGCAAATGGAGAATCATCTATTGGAGCAAAACTAGATCTACTCGATATCCAGACAAGTTTTGATGGTGCATCTTCTTGCTCACAAAGCAGCTTATGAATAATTTCAGCTCCACTTTGTCCTCCTCCAATTACCGCAATGCGTTTTCCTTTTGTTTTAACATTCTGTTTAAGATAATGAATAGCATGAAAAACACGTGAGCATTGATAAGGCCTGACACATTTGGGTATCTTAGGAGTTAAACCAGTAGCCATGATGAGATTTTTAGAAAAAACTGTTTTTGTATTGGTATGGATAGAGAATAGGTTTCCGTTAAATTGTATATCTTTAACTTTAGAATTAAATTCCAGCGTATCTAATGAATCACAAACCCATCTCAGATATTGATTGAATTCCCTTCTTTTAATTTTGCTAAAACCAGCAGTAAGAAAACGATACAAGCGCTTTTTGTTTGAAAGAAAGTTAAGAAATGAATAAGGATTGGTAGGATCTACCAAAGTTACCAAATCTTTCAAATAGGATACTTGAAGTGTGGCTTCTGGGAATAACATGCCCGCATGCCAATTGAACTCCTTGTTCATTTCAAAAAAACAAGCCTTTACTTGATTAACTTGACTCAATAAAGCAGCCGTACTCAAATTAGACGGACCAACACCTATACCTACTACATCGTAGATGCGATTTAATGTATTTGGAATTTTATTCATACGATAAGTTATTTAATGTAACTATATATATTTTGTTTAATATCAGCCCACTCGTGGCTTAGAACGCTGTAAAAAATGGTGTCGCGTCTTCTGTTGGAATGCATTTGCGTATGGCTTCTTAAGACACCTTCTTCTGTTGCACCACATTTGATAAGTGCTTTTCTTGCACCTAAATTTTTAATATCTGTTTTAAATTCTACCCGAATTGCTTTCAGTATTTCAAATGCATATTGAAGCATAAGGAATTTAGCATGCGTGTTTATGCCTTTGCCTCTGGCTGACTTACATAACCAAGACCAGCCTATTTCCAGCCTAGCATCTCTAATTGATATATTCCCAAAGCTACTACTGCCCACAATTGTATCGGTAGATTTATCAATGATTGAAAAAGCACATCGATTTCTGGATTTATAATCCGTCATTGCGCTGTCAAAAAAGCCGTCTAAGTCCTGTTCATTTTCATATTTAATCGTGTAAAACGACCAAATATCAGGTTCAAAAATGATGGTTTTGAAATCCTCATAATCATTCCTTTGAACTGGTCTCAAGACCACTTTTTCTGTTTCTAATTGTAGTGAAGTATTAAATAAATGATCGATATTCATGTTACATCTTGTTTTTAAAAGAGCAATGGTTTTGTTAAATTGTTTTTTTAGATTTTTTTATTCGATATGGATTCAAAAAGCCTAATTAAATCAGCGACAGTGTTGAGATTAACTAAATCTTGGTCAGAGAGATCGAGAATATTAACATCTAATTTTTTTGTCAGTTTAGTAATTACTGAGATCGTTCGTATAGAATCTAAACCCAAATCTTCTTTGAGTTTATTATTCATGTTTATACGATCATTTTTTGTTGTATTTGTTAAGGTTTGTATGACTTCTTGTTTAATTGTTGATTCCATCTAAAAGGTGTTTTTAATATATTAAAAAAGTGTTTCAATAAGAGATTGATATTGTAAACTAATAGCTTTTCGTTTCAATTTCTTTTGAGAAGTTAATAGCCCATTTTCTTGCGAAAAAATTTCATCGATAAGCTCAAATTTGATGATCCGTTCTTCTGGTTTTAAAGTCTCATTAAGTCGCAAAATTTCTTCCGAAATAATCTGTCTGTCTAAAGAGTTTTCAGTATAAATTAATGCTGCAATATAAGGTTGATGATCTCCAATAATCATGCATTGCTTGATGTAAGGAGAAGTAGTCATCCACTTTTCTACCGTGTTTGGATGAATCTTTTTAGAGTTGGACAAGACGATCAATTCTTTTTTTCTCCCAGTTATATAGAGATAACCATCTTCGTCAATGTGACCCAAATCGCCAGTAGCCACATAACCATTTTCTATGAAAGTAGCTTCATTATCTCCAGGTTTACAGATTTCATAAGTGGTGTTTACTTCAAATTTATTTTTAACCAATAACTCACCTACATCACTAATTTTAATGTGAATATGCGGAAGTGGTTTTCCAACACTTCCAATTTTATTAAAACCAGCATAGTTTTTAGATACGATACAAGTTTCATTCATACCATAACCCTGAAAAAGTGGCGTCTTTCTATCAAAATAAAATTGAAGTGTTTGAGGATGAATAGGAGCTGAGCCTGTCCATAAATATCGAATGAATCCGCCTGTCAGATCCTGAAAAAGCTGTTCATCTTGCGTCGTAATATTTTTTGGATTGTCTACTTCTTCCAAAAACATCTTCATTAAGGTTTCATAAAAATGAGGAACCCCCATTACCACCGTTGGCTTTAACTCTGAAAGCGCATAAAAAATATGTCTTTTTGGAGCAAGAAGAAGTGTAAAATCATATAAGATTGCGGAATATAACCAATAGCGCATCTGATAAGCATGTAAGGGAAGAAAAACTAGAATTTTATCTTGCTCATTATGGTTAAAAAGCGATTGAATAGCTTTTAGAACAGCATCCACACTTTTCCTTTGAACTCCTATCATTTTTGGCAATTGCGTAGATCCAGATGTAAACTTATAGGTTAGAATATCATTAATATCATACTGCTTTAATGATTTTAAGTTGTGTGTTTTATTTGAAATCGAATAGATCTCTGAAAAGGCAGAAACAGATGGATGATTTATGTATTTAGAATCATCGGTTAGCGTATGTTTCAATTGATAAGCCGTAATTGCTTCATCCAAATTATGTTCAGCAACAGGATCTAAAGGCACAGTAATCAATCCATAAGCTATACATGCAAGATCAATAATAACCCACTCCAGAGAGTTTTCACCAATGATTCCTAAACGATCTCCAGGTTGAATATCTTTTTGATGGAAGAATAAAACAGTTTTTTTAATATCTTCATAAAGATCACTAAAAGCTTTTGTGTGAGTCTTTCCGTCTTTAAAGTATTCCAGTCGTCCTTTAGAACTAGTTTTTAGTATAGTAATTAAATTATTCATCTTATCTTCAGTAAGATTAAAATTGCTTGGATAACTCTGTTGTGTTATTTCTGATGTGTTCATGCTGAATATTTAAAGATTGATGCGATGAAAGATCCGTTAATACCCGATCCAAATGTTAGGATGTGAGCACCATCATTAATTCCTTTTTTCATAAGATCTCTCATATTTAGTGGAAGGTCTATGCTGTCAAGATGCCCATAAGTATTTAAGTTATCTGAAAACACTTTAGCTGTGTTTAGGTCAACAGCAGATATGCATTGATTAATTAGTGCTGTGTTAGCATTTTGAATAATAATATGGTCAATATCTTTATCTGAAAAACCAGACTTCTCCATTAATTCAGTAAGACACAATGTGTAATACTTGCAAAGTAAAAGCGAAACGTCTTTAGTTAAATCTATTTCATGAAGCAAGCCCAAGGAAACCATATGAGTATACACCAACTCAAATCCAGATGTTGCATTTCTCTCCAGTAAAATACAAGTAGCAGCATCACCAAGAACACCATAAGAGCCTACCATACGTTTTTCCGCTGAAGGTATAGATACAACTCCAGCGATAAGAACTTTTTCTATCGAGAGATCAGATTTTGCTACACAATTTGCCATATATATAGCAGCATCTACATTTGCACAATGATGTCCAGAAATGGTCATGATTTTAGCACGATTCATATCAAACTCCATCTGTAGAAATTGCCCAGAATTTTCCTTTTGTATTACATCGCTTTCCTGAGCCATAAAAAGAAAATCAATATCTTCAGGTGCTACAATATCCAAATCAAAAAGTTGGTCGGCAGCTCCTATAAGCAAATCAGTATCTTTAAGTTTGCCAGCTGTTCTGATGGAAGAATATCCCAAATCTGATTTGAGATACTGCAAATAATCGCCATCTCCACCAGTAAAGGAAGGAATAGAAGCTACAGGTATTGATGTAAATAATTCATCTACAGTAATCCTATGATCAGGAATATATACAGAAATATTGGTAATAGTCAATGTACTCATACTTCAATTGTTTTTTGTTGTGTTACTTTTTCTTGAATACTTTCTAGCGTTTTCTTAACCCAAAGAATAGCTTCAATTTCAAGAGCTATCTGTTCAATAGTTCTTAGTTTAAAAATACTTTTTATAGAGAGCGATATACCAAAAGTTTGACTGATTTTAGAACACATCCGAATGGTTTTCAAACTTTGTCCGCCAATTTCAAAAAAATCATCCTTTACACTTACAGTAGCTAAACCAAGTAAGTCCATAAAGATTAGTGTGAGCTTGGCTTCAATCTCATTTCTTGCTTTTACCTCATCCTGAACTGAACTCAAGGTTTTACCACCCAGTTTTCTGAGTTTCTTTTTATCCAGTTTGCCATTTGGCATCAAAGGAAAAGCTTCAACTTGAATGTACTTTTGTGGTACCATGTATTCTGGCAATGACACTTTCATCCAAGACTTCAATTCATAACCTGATACTATATTTTCAGATAAAACGTATGCTTCTAAATAACTATCATCATTACTATCTTTTACAGCCAACACAGAAAGTTCTTTAATATCTTTATGAGCTGACAAACGCGCTTCAATCTCACCAATTTCAACCCGAAATCCTCGAATTTTTATTTGCTGATCTGCGCGTCCTACAAAAGCAATATTTCCATCGCTAAGGCGTCTTCCCAAATCACCAGTTTTATACATGCGATCCGTTTTTACAAAAGGATCATCCATGAATACCAGTTCGCTTTTCTCAGGATTGTTGAGGTAACCTTCATCGGCGACACAAATACCACTAATGTAGAGTTCTCCAATAGTACCTATCGGGTTTGGCTCAAGGTTTTCATTAAGAACATACATTCTTATATTGGGCAATGGTTTCCCAATTGGAGGTATTGTAGAATCTCCTCTTTTAAGTGGAGCATTTGTAGCTATGATAGATGTTTCCGATGGTCCATACATATTATTTACATATTCTACATGTTCCAGTTGAAACACTTCATTAACCAATTGCCTGTCCAAAGCTTCGCCTCCCATACTTACCATGTGTACCGTTTTTGGGATCGCTTTTAGTTTAACTAACTCACGTATTGCGGAAGGAACACCAAACATAAGGTCAATATGTGGTATGTTATTATTTTCAGCTAAATCGAATATACTATCACCAATTATTAGATGTCCGCCACTTCCAAGACTTTGATAAATTTCTAATGCCGAGAGGTCAAAGTTGATGGAAGTACTTGAAAAAGTACTGTACTTTCCTTCAGGATTGAAAAAGTCAATACTCCAAATAATAGCATTGACAACATTATGATGTCTAATCAGTACACCTTTAGGATTTCCAGAAGATCCAGAAGTGTATATTACAAAAGCTGGGTTATTTCCTTCAACAGTTACATTAATAGGATGTGTTTGAAGATCCATATGAAGAGCTTCATCACTGTCAATACAAAAGTGTGAAGTGTTAAAACCATCAGTGAGGTGTACTAATTCACTTTCTGTAACAACTAGCTTAATTGCACTGTCGTTGATCATGTAATGCAACCTGTCTAAAGGATAGTTAGGATCCAACGGCACATATCCAGCGCCAGTTTTTAAAATGGCTAATAATGCAACGATCATCTGATCCGAACGATTCATCATGAGACCTATCAAATCATTTTTTTGAATCCCTTGATGATGAATTAATGTCGCAGCTAATGCATCTGAAGCATGTTTTAATTCTTCAAATGACCAACTTCGATTTCTGAATGTTAAAGCTTTGGATAGCGGATTTTGTGCTGCTTGCTTTTCAAACAAAGCTACAAGCGTTCTCGGTTTATTAGAAATATTTACTACGGGATTATTTGACCCAAAAAGAGCAAACTCTCTTTCGGCTTCATCCATAAAATTCACTTGAGAAACAGGTAAATCAGGATTTTTAATTATGTTTTTCAATATTTTTTTAAGGTGATTCGCCATTCTGTGAATAGTTTCAGGTAAGTAAAGACCAGATTTGTATTCAATGGAACAGTTCATTCCTTGCTCATTTTGAGTGCTTTCAAAACCAAAAACAAGATCAAATTTCGCATGAGTATTCTGATCTTCAGAAATGCTTGTATAAGTTGAATCTACCGTGTTTTGATCAGATATATTTTGTAACACTAGCATCACATCAAAAAGAGGAGATCGTCCCTTTTCACGTGGCGGATTGATTTCTTCAACCAATGAATCAAATGGATACGATTGGTGACTAAAAGCTCCCAAACATACTTCTTTTACTCGTTTTAATACTTGACTAACGGAATCCGTTTTATCAAACTGATTTCTAATAGCCATAGTTTGTACAAAAAACCCTATAATAGACTCTAAATCTGGATGTTCCCTTCCTGTAATAGGAGATCCAATAACAATGTCAGATTGCCCACTATATCGATACAATAATATATTTACAATGGTCATAAGTCCCATTAATTCCGTGGCTTCATGTTGCTTTAATAATATTCTGAAAGGGATCAGTAATTCTTCCTCAATATGAAAAGAATGAACCTTTCCGTTATAAGATTGAACATTGGCTCTCCTAAAATCCGTAGGAAGCTGAAGTGGTGTTATCTCTGAATCAAATAGTTTTAGCCACCAGTTTTTAGAAGCTGTAATTTCTTCACTATTCAAGATATTATTCTGCCAATGCGCAAAATCTTTATACGTAATTTTTTGAGTAGGAAGTCGATGCGTTATTCCGCGAACGTAATTGGTATACATTTGGAGAAACTCTTTTTTTAAAATTACTGTAGACCAGCCATCTGTTATAATATGATGCATAGTTGTATGAATGACAGCTTGGTTGAAAGGAAGTTTAAATACTGTTAAACGAAACAAAGGTGCTTCTTCCAAATCAAAGAAATATTCTGAACGCTCTTGCGAAATATGTGCTATCGTAGAATCTGGATGAAAATCATGCGTAAGATCTACGGTTTCTATATCGATCTGAAAATCTGATGAACTCATAATACCTTGTCTAATTCCTTTTTCGCTTTCAAAGAAATAAGTTCTCAGACTTTCGTGCCTTTCCATAAGATCATACCAAGTTCTATTAAATAATTCTTCGTTAAATTCATCTATATGGAAAGTTTCACTAATGTGATACGCCAATGAAGCATCAAGAGATTGAGAAATAATCCATAATCGTTTCTGAGCATGAGATATTTCATAAGAAGCAGCAAGCTTCACTGATGGAATTCCTTGTGATTCCCCAGAATTTGATAATTCTCCTATTTTGTTGGATAACTCTCTAATTGTAGGATATTCAAAAATATCTAGCACCAATAACGAAAGCTGAAGTTCACTATTGAGTTTAGAAATAAGTTGAAGCGCCTGAATAGAATTTCCTCCTTCATGGAAAAAATGATCTACAACGCTCACTTTTTTTATCTTCAAAACAGCTTTCCAAATTTTAGCCACTTCTTGTTCGGTGAATGAACTAGGTGCTTCAAAAATTCCCTGTAATAATGATTTGTTGATAATGCCTCCTGTTGTTCTTGGTAATACCTTTTTTTGAATAGAAATTGGGATATTAATACCAGCTATATGACGTTTGATCAATTGATTCCATTGTGCGGAATCCATTTGTTTATCATCTGTTTCAATATAAATTTGAAGCGATGGATTCCCTTTTTCAAAATCTATAATTTGTACAACTGCTCCTTTAACTTCTGGTCGCAGATTCAAATAATGTTCTGTTTCTTGCTGAATGCGCTGGAGATGAAGCAAATTGATAGGATCTGGTACGTGCATAATAAGCAATCCATTTGTTGTCCATCGACCTTGAAGTTTACTCTTAAAAACATATTTCTTATTGTTGAAAGGATGCTGAAAGCTAGCTTTGAAATTTTTAGGAATCGCCAAACCTCCCAAACAGATAGTTCCAGTAATATTTGGAGGCAGACTCTTATTTGCGGAGTCCAAACAATACGCTTCCATATACGAAACTGGCTTGCCTAAAACTATACCTGCAACTGATACTTGCTCTTGACCTTCATAAACAAACCATTTTACGGGAGCATTAGGAAGTCCTGCTAATTGAATGACTTTCGTGTTTGTCAGAACAGAAATTCGAGACCAATTGTGCTGACTTAAGAAGCCTTCAAAGACAACAACCAATTTTAGATGCTTAAACAGTGAAATACTTGAATCAACCTCATGCAAATCAATCAATCTACTAAACTCTGCTGCAGTGCATACCAATGCTACATCTTTAGCATGCTTACTTGAGGTAAACTCATGATTGCAAAACTGTGAAAAAGCTATTAGTGATACTTCTGCCGAAGATGTTGGAAATGATAATATACTATGCGGAATAGTGTGATATCTTTTTAATTGCGTAAGTTCAGGAAACTGATTTTCAAGCCATTGCTGTTGTTGTGCCAACTGTGTAGCGTCAAAAGTGTACAATTCTTCATCATGCTTGCAGGTCCATTGAAATGTATGTTTTGCAGAATGAGTTGAATGAGGTATTGAAATCAGATCTTGATTTGTCCATCGACGTTTTATATTTTTTACGGATTGTTTTGGAGACTTTTTAGTTGCTGTAATCAGTACATCAAATCTACAACTATCATTTAATGATTGCCTTTTAGTTAATTTTTCTCCCCAGGTTAGCGTTTCTATGTTAGGCAATTTTTTACCTAAAAAGGAGAAATATGCTTTCGAAAACCATAAACCATGTTCAACAAGATCTGCAATTAAAGGCAAGCTCAAGTCGTTTTTTCTTAAAAAAGTTTTTCTTTTCACTAACTCTGGAAGTCCTTTTAAGTATATAACTCCGCCGGTATTTAACTTTTTCAGTGAAAGTTCGAGTACTGTTTCAAAATAGTTGTAATTATCGAACCATTGTGCTACATCAGAAAGAATAATTAAATCGAAATGTGCTGCTTCCAATTCACTGATTTCATGTGCAGCCATTTGAAACAAGCTAACATTTCTGAGTTTATTTTTTCGTTTATTTTTTCTGGCAAGTTGAAGCTGTCTATCAGAGAAGTCTATTCCAGTATAGTAATCTACATCTGAGGCTATTTCATTCATTATAAGTCCATTGCCGCAACCTATTTCGAGTATTTTACAGGTTTTGTCTAATCTATTTTTTAAATGATGTTTCAAGGTTTTCATTTCTCCTTTCCAATCTGTTTGCAAAGGTCTTCCAGATTGTTCGAAAATGTCATTAGAAGATGAAAGATCATTCCAGTATTTGTCTTGAATAATGGCTTTTGTTGTATGCTTTTTGGCATCATGAATAGCGTCTAGCACTAATAAATGTTTCATTGATTTACATCCCCAAAGTAATTGTTCTCCTTTAAGTGAATCAGTCGTAGAAGCAATAATCACTTCAACCTTGGCGATATCTACGTCACGCTTCATGTGTTCCAATGCTATTTCTGATTGGAGTATAAGTAGATGACATTCAGCTTGTTTAATGCCTTGTATTAGCGTAGCTGTTTCCAAATTGTCGGAATCTATGATAGCGACAATTTTATGAGTGCCAATTCCGTGTTTATCCGAAAAAAAGTTTGAAATTGATAATGCTGTATATTTATGTTGAATTTTAGAATCCGTGTAATAATCGTTTATTTTTATTTCGTCAAGAGGTAACGGTTTATTTTTTTGGAGCAAACTATTAAACTGTTTTTGAACGCGTAAATCCTCTTTATAGCAGAACCTAAGATTATTGATCAGTTCATTAGGATTTGAACTTGCGTTTTTCATCAAAATGGACAAATGGGCAATAAACTGTTCAATTTTAGCTTCTTCATACAAATCGGTATTATACTCAACCTTCATGTCAAGTCCTCCATTTACCTCAAAAATAGAAAAGAGCCAATCATACTTACAAAACACTTCTTCCTGATGAATATTTTGAATTGTATTTTCACTGTCTTCTTTTTGCTGTTGAGAGTCAGGTTGATCCAATTCATTAAAATTTTGCATTACAACCATTATATCAAAGAGTAACGAACGGCTTGGATTCCGTTTAATTTTAAGTTCTTCCGTAGCCAAATCAAAGGGATAAAGTTGATTTTGATATCCTGAAAGCGTAATATCTCGTAAATGTTGAAGAAAAGTTGAAAAAGGAGTTGTTCCTGAAAGCTTAGAACGCAAAGGCAAAGTTCTAGTGTACAATCCTAGTTGTCCTTCCATATCTGGGTGATCTCTACCAGCTATTGGACAACCTACAATAATATCTTCTGAGCCTGTATATTTGTAGATAAGTGTTTTGAAAACAGCTAAGAATCCCATAAATAATGTCGCTTCATATGTAGCCAATATCTTTTTAAATGGTATTACAATGTCTTTGCTTATGCTACCAAAAAATATTTTACCCGAAGTAGTCTTTATTTCTGTACGTGGTTTGTCTAAAGGAAGGTCTATTGGTATGATTTTTCCAGACAATTGATTCATCCAATAATTTTTTAACGCTGTGTTTTCATCTCCTCGCAAACGTGCATTTTGCCACGCCACAATATCCTTAAACTGAACAGGAAGCTGCGTAGGGAAGTTGGTTTCATTTTGCGCCAATTTATCATAAAACTCAAAGAGTTCTCTCATCATTATGGACAATGACCAACCATCACTTATAATATGATGAACATTGAGCAATAGTTGATAGCAATTTTGCGCTGTAATAATAAGATGCGCTCTAATCAAAGGAGGTTTTGTAAGATTATATGGCTGCATCAGATCATGAGCTACAATATTTTTAATAAGCTGTTCTTGATTTGGTTGCCTACATAAGTCTGTTAATTTTATACTGAATTGACATTGCTCCAATGGAGAAACACGTTGTCGCAATTCGCCTTCAATTTCTAAAAAACTTGTTCTGAGACTTTCATGCCTTCCAATTAATTTTAGAAATGCTTCTTCAAGAATTTTGAAATTCAAGGGAATATTTATTTCAAATTGCATTGGAATATTGTAGGATACTGGGTTTTGCTCCAACTTAGCTTGCAACCATAATTGCTCTTGTTGTGGAGAGACTTCATAATGATCTGCCAAACGAATTTGTGGAATGGCAGAAGATGTATTTGTATCCTTTCCTTTAAGGAATTGTGCAAGTTGTTCTAATGTAGGATGCGTAAAAATGTCATTGATTTTTAACTGAACACCTAACTGTTTGTAAATTTTCGTAATGAGACGAACGGCTTTCAGACTGTGTCCTCCTAATTTGAAAAAATGATCTTGCGGAAGTACTACTTCCAAGTTCAAAATTTTAGACCAAATAGTTGCCAACTTTAACTCTAGTTCTGAGTTAAAATTTATTTCATTTATAGAATGAAGTGTTTTGATTTGCGGATTTGGAAGTGCGAGCTTGTCTATCTTTCCATTTGGAGTAAGTAGAAATTTTTTTAGAAAGACAATTGTATCAGGAACCATATAAGAGGGCAATCTTTGTTGTAAAAATTGCTTTAGTTCTGATTCTTCTATTTTAGTATGATCTGTTTGAACGTAAGCCACAAGATACTCATGATCTTCATCAGATTTTTTCAAAACACATACAGAAGATACTTCCGGATACTTTACAAGTTGAGCTTCAATTTCTCCAATTTCAATACGATAACCTCTCAATTTAATCTGATTATCTTCTCTTCCAGACAACTTTATTCTTCCATCAAAATACCATTCTCCATAATCTCCTGTTTTGTATGCTCTAACAGGTTGTAAATCTCCAAAAGGATATATAGTTACATAGTTTTCCTGAGTTAAAATTGATCTATTATAATATCCTTTAGTAACTCCTTCGCCAGAAATATATAATTCGCCTTTTATTCCTAAAGGAACTAACTTCATGTGTTCATCTAAAATAAAAATAGATGTATTTAAAATTGGTTGTCCTATACTAGGTTCTTCCGAAATATTCTTCGAATGAACCAATTCCAGTGTAGAGTAAGTAGTTGTTTCTGAAGGCGCATAGCAATTATAAACCGATTGAATATGATCAAGTTGATACATCTGATTCACTAAATTGCGTCTAAGTACTTCACCAGCTAAAATAACAGATTGTACTTGTTTAGGAATGGCGTCAGCTTTTACCAACTCTAAGGCGGCAGATGGCACTGTATTAATTAAAGTAACTTTCGCTTTATCTTCAGATTCCATCAATTCCAACACATGATCCATGAGCACGATGCTTCCCCCATGAGTTAACGGTGAAAAAAGCTCAAACACTGAAAGGTCAAAACAAATGGAAGTCGAAGCTAAGAGTCCAGAAAGTTCGTATGTACTGAATTGTTTTCCTGCCCATAAAAGTAAATTTAGAAGGTTTTTGTGCGTGACCTCAACACCTTTTGGTTTACCAGTAGATCCGCTAGTATAGATAAGATAAGCAATACTTTCAGGCTTACAATGTGTATGTTGAGGTTTGTTAGCGTTGGTTATTTTTTCTTTATCAGATGGCAAAAGCATCATTTTAACGTCATAAAGTTCTGATAATTCTTCAGAATCACATACTACTAGATAAACTTCGGAATCCTTAAGGATATACTCTTTTCTTTTGTGAGGATAATTAATATCAACAGGAATATAAGTGGCTCCGCTAGACATAATGGCAAGCAGTGTGGCTACCATATCGGGTGTTCTATTCATATGAATTCCGACAAGAGTACCAATACCAACATTATGAGTGTTTTGTAGCCAATATTGAATTTTTCTAACCTTTTCACTTAAGTATTTGTAAGTAAATTTCTTTCCTTTAAAATAAATAGCTGTTTGATTTGGATGGAGTTTCGCTTGATCAAAGAATAGATCACAAACAGTAATATCCTGCGGAAGACTTTCGTACGTTTCATTGAATCCTTTGGTTACTTTTGTTCGTTCTTCCAAGCTCATCAAACTTAGTTTATTGATAGGAAAATTGGTTTTTGTACTAACCTGTTTTACTAAGGTTTTAAAATGAGAAACCAATAATTCTATACGTTGTTGACTGTAAAGAAGACTTTTGTACTCCAATGAACAATGAAGTATTTCTGATGCTTCATTACATGAAAATGACAGGTCAAACTTGCTTCGTTGATTCAGTTGATGAAAAGGATCAATAGGTTTATTATCTGCATCACTTTCTCCTACATTAATCATAAAATCAAAAAGAGGTGATCGGCTTGGTTCATACGAATAACCCAATTGGTCAATCAGTTGGTCAAATGGATATGATTGATGTTTAAATGCTTCAAGAACTCGTTCTTTCTCATGTGCTGCAAATTCATAAAAAGTACTCTCAGGATTTAACTTTGATCGTATTGCCAGTGTATTGATATAGCAGCCTACTTGGTTTTCCAAATCACCGTGATCGCGCCCTGAAATTGGAGTACCAATCACCAAATCATCCTGTTTAGTGTATTTATAAAATAATACCTTCCACAAAGAAGATAGCGTCATAAATAACGTAGATGACGATTTGAATGCTATTTCTTTTAATTCTTTAGATTCGTCAAAGTTTAATGAAAAGTGAAACCTAGAACCTTCAAATGTAGGTATGGCCGATCTAGGAAAATCTGTGTTCAATGATAGTATTTCAGGTTTTGATTTAAACAGCGATGTCCAGTAAATTTCATGATCTTTTTCCTTTGAAAGTTTGTCGCTTTGCCAAACCGAATAATCTTTATACTGCACAGAAAGTGAAACTAAACGAGGTAAAGGTCCTCCAGTGTGTGAATGATATATTTTGAGAGCTTCGCTTTTTAAGATATTTAACGACCATTGATCTACAGCGATGTGATGAAATGTAAGTAGTACTACAAATTGATTGTGACTGAATTTGAGTATATGAACTCTTAATGGAAACTCACTGCTTAGATCAAATGGTGTCGTTTCTTCCCTATTTATTATGTTTTGAACTATCAAACTTGCATGCTTATGATCTGATAAATCAGTAAGTTGAAATGGAAGATTGTTAATTTCTTCAATAGGTTTAATGGTTTGAACAAGTTGGTCTTCTTGATATAAATAAGTAGTTCTTAAAATTTCATGTCTTGCCATAAGATCACGAAGTGTTTGCCGAACAGCTTTGATATTTAGATTTTGATTAATTTCGAATCGAAGTGGAAGAAGATATGCCAAATGTGATTCAGAATTCTGACTCAGTGTCCACATACTTTTTTGGGCATGAGAACACATATAGAAGTCCATTTCTTCAATTTTGATAATTTCTCCTGTTCCATTGGTTTTGGCTGCTTCAACTAAAGGAAATAACTCGCGAATTGTGGAATGAGAGAAAATAGATTGCAATTTCAGATTTACTTTAAACTGTCTATTAATTATAGAAACCAAACGAGTTGCTCTCAAGCTGTGTCCTCCAATTTGGAAAAATTCATCATCTAAATTAACATGAGAAATACCCAAAACGTCTTTCCATAATTCTGTCAATTTGCGCTCAGTTTCATTTAGTTCTTGCGCTTCATGTATTGATTCTGACTGAGATTGTGCAGGAAGTTCGAGTGCCTTTCTATCGATTTTAAGATTGGGTGTATGAGGCATTTCATCTAGTTGAACAAGTCGCTGTGGAATCATATAACCTGGTAATGTTTCCTTCAATTTTTGAAGCAATTGAGAATGATCTACTTTTTCATTTGCAGTGAAAAATGCAGCAATAAAATTTTGATCGTTGTGATCTTGTTTGATAACTGCAGATACTTCAAGAGTAGAAGGTAAACTCAAAATTTGATTTTCAATTTCGTCTAATTCTATTCGATAACCTCTTACTTTTACTTGTGAATCTTTTCTTCCTAACAATATTAATCTTCCATCTGGCTGCCAATACCCTAAATCGCCTGTTTTATAAAAAGGTGTGTTGTTCCAGCTATCATCTATAATTGAAGACACATCAGGTGGAAATGAAATAGTCATGAAACGCTCTTTTGTACCTTTTGGTAGATTATGGTATCCAGAAGAAACACCAGTGCCGCCCAAATAAACTTCTCCAATAATACCTATTGGAACTGGTTTTTGATATTCGTCTAAAACGGCTACACGTGTGTTGTAAAGCGGTTTGCCTACTGCGGGAGGATTGGTTTCTTCCTCTCTAATTCTATCCCATACAGAATAAACAGTAGTTTCAGTTGGACCGTAAAAGTTATATACGCCTTCAATAAAAGACTTTTCATAAATAGTATTTACTAATTCACGACTTGAAGCCTCACCACCTAAGCCAATATGTCTAACATTCTCAGGAATTGCATCTAATACTATCAGTTCTTTCATGGCAGACGGAACTGTATTAATCATGTCAATAGCAAGATAATGAGGAATGTTTTGGATTTCTAGTACATTATTGACCAAAATAACCTGACCTCCACTAGATAATGGTGTAAATAGCTCAAAAACAGAAAGATCAAAACATATTGAAGTGGAAAATAACATTCCATTTAAATTTCTGTCCAAAAACCAATCTCTACTCCATTGAATAAAGTTAGTGACATTTTTATGACTTATTTCTACACCTTTGGGTTTTCCAGTTGAACCTGAAGTATAAATTATGTATGCAAGTGCATCAGGATTTGAGTGACTGAAAACGGGAGTTTTATCTAAAGCGCGTATTGTATTCCATTCTTCTATCACCATACAGATGTTGGTGTTTGAGTCATTAAAAGCCATCTGGTGATCAGACATTAATAGGTTGGTTTCAGCATCTTCAATAATCATCTGTTGCCTAATTTTTGGAAAAGTAGGATCAATAGGAACATAAGTGCATCCAGCTTTAAGGATACCTAAAAGCGTTACCACCATTTCTAAGGTTCGGTTCATGCAAACACCAATCAAATCATATGGTTTTGCCTTTAAAATATCTAAAATATACCTAGCCATTTGATTGCTCAGATCATGAAGTTCGCCATGTGTCAATTTTTTATCTTGAAAAACTAAAGCGATAGCATCACGATAATGATCTAAATTCTTTTCGAGAAGTTGATGAAGTGTAGCTGCTTCTAAAGTTTTTGAAATACCAGGATTAAACTGATTAAATAAGATGTCAATTTCTTTGGCTTCCAAGAGATTAATATCTTGAATTTGTACTGACGGTTTTGTCACAACTTTATCTACGATAGTAATAAAATGATCTTTTAACTGATGAATTCGCCATGAATCAAAAAGAGCTGTATTATACTCTATGGATATGATTAAAGCATCTTTAGTTTGCTTAATGCCAAAACTCAAATCAAACTTGGTAGAAACCTCATGCTCACTTTCTAGATTTGGATCATTTAATGTACTTACAGATGATTCAAAAGGATTCGACTTTAAATCTTGCATAGCGATTAAGATCTCAAACAGAGGTGATCTACTAACATCTCGTTTAATTTTTAGTTCGTCTATGAGACTGTCAAATGGAAATTCCTGATATTCGTTACAATTAATAATTTCTTCCATTACTGTAGACAACAATTCGCTAAATGATAAGGAAGATTCAGAGATAAGCCTAAGAGGCAATGTTTTAGCAAAACAACCTATTAGTGATTCTGTTTCCGGCAATGTTCTACCTGCTATTGGAATTCCAAAAATCATGTCTTTCTGATGCGTATACTTACTAAATAAAATATAAATAACACTCACTATTCCAGCAAATAATGTTACTTGTTTTTGATCACAAATATTTTGAAAATCATCTATTAAATCTGCTTGAATACTGAATGTCAGGCATTTTCCCCGACTTGTCTTTTGAGCAGGTCTGGGACGATCCGTTGGTAGATTAAGCACTGGAATTTCCCCTTGAAACTTATGTAGCCAAAACTTTCGACTTAGATTATACGAATCTGTATGCATCTGTTTCACTTCCCATTCTGCAAAATTCTGAAACTGAATAGGTAACGCTGGTAAAGATTGAATTTGTTTTTGTTGAAACGATTCATAGAAGTCAAATAATTCCTGATAAATGATATTCATAGACCAGCCATCGCATATAATATGATGAAGATTTAGAATGAGAACACTTTGACCTGTTTGCGAAGATAAATAGTGAGCTCTAAACAAAGATTCAGAAGCAAGATCAAAAGGTCTGGATAATTCATTCTTTATTTTATGCTCCACAAGCTGGTAAAACTCATGATGTAGAATTTGTTCTTTGCATTCTAGTTTGAATTGATTTTTTTTAGGTGTTAAAATTTGTTGTCGTGGAGAATCATCTAAAGAAATGAATCGTGCTCTAAGAATGTCATGCCGTTTTATTAATAACGAAAATGCCATTCTTAATGCTCTAGCGTTTAATGGAGCTGGTAATTGCACAACTTCCATAATATTATAAGAAGCGGATTCAGGAGCCATTTCCTGTTCTATCCACAATCTTTTTTGGGCAGCCGACAACTCATAATTCGTTTGCTGTTCTATGAATCCAATCTGTTCCCTTTGGTTTGAGATTAGAGAAGAAGATTTATCTATAAAGGACAAGATATCTTTTTTGTAGTGCCTCACATTACTTATAATATCTTTGGTCAGTTGCCTTTCTGGTCCAATTAATTTAATGTTATCACTATCTTTAAAAATGTGGATACCTCTATCTTTAAGCGATCTGATGATTCTCTGAGTGCTCATTAAAGTATGAATTAATTATAACATGACCTCAATACATATTTAAAGACACTGAGGAAGGAGTAAGCTAAATAGTTTCTATTGCTCTAAATGAATTCCTTTTACTAAAGCATCTTGAGAAACAGAAATCATTGATTGACAAGCCTTAATCACTTCATTGGGATTATTAGATTGCACAGATTTTGATAAAACATCCATCATAGAAGTATTGTACTCTCTGTAAACCTTGATATAATCTTTTAATAGTCCTTTGTGCTTTGACTGAAATTTTTCGGAAAAATCTTCATTGATTTTTGTATGAGTATTTCTAAAGTTTTCTTGAGCATCATTAAGTTTCTTAAAAAAACTTTTATTTGCTTTACAATATGCCTCATATTCATCATTCCCAGAATCAGAAGTACTTTTTTGAGATTTTTGCATATAATCTGAAAGTGACTTTTGCTCACTTTCATATACTTTTTTATAAGTCTCATTGGCTGCTTGAATTTTTTCATTTGCATCTTGCTGTAAATTTGCCTGTATTTTGGATGCTTCCTTATGAAGTTCTTCAAGATTCGTTAAGAAATTAGTTATTAAGTCTTTTTCATTAATTGCCTTGGATGAGTTGGTTGATGCGGATTTTGAAGTGTTTTTAGTAGTCATAATGATTTTTTATTAATGATTAATAATGTAGGAGTATGATACTAAATGTATGAAAATAAATTAAAATTAGCAAGATAAGATTTAAGTTTCATTAAAAAAATGTGAAATAATGTGGTAAACTAGTACTTTCGAGAATATATATTTTAGTATTTGATTATCAGTATTTTAGTTCAATAATGAGTTTCTTAGTTGGGGCTACTGCTAGTCTTTAGAAGCAATAAAAGGTTCTTAATATGGATTTAATATTCTTACATGTAGAGAATTGGTAATTGACAATATTTATTGTTATAAATTGTAAAAAAACTATTGCACGAATTCATTTTTAGGAAATAACCATTGTTTATATGTATCTGCTCATTTTGAGAGTGCATGCGTTTTGATAAGTTCAATGCTAAATTGTCTGTTTTATGAATTTCAATACAAAACATACCTTAACAACTTACTGAAACTACGGGCAAACGACTTGCAAATAGTTTAAAACCTACTTCACTTTCCATATTTTTGTATGCTAAAGGATTTTTAGTCAAAAAAATGCCGAGTACAAGTATATAGTTACCACAAGCAAAAAACAGTATTAAATTCGTAATAGTTTACTTAAAAAACTACGAAATCTTCTCATCAGAAAGTATAGGTTCAGCTTTATAGCAAAACGTTTTCAGGTAACTTCTCCCAATATATCCATGTTGATGCTACTTAAGCCATCAAAAACGATTACGAAGCATAGCATTCTATAAATATAGTTCACTTTTTAGATCAGCATTTTAATCACGATCATCAATAACACGATTGATTTTTGATTGGACGCAACGACTTAAATTTTTTAGACAATAATTACACATTAATTTAAGAAAAAGAAAAATGAATTCAATTAAAATAATTAAAGATAGAGACAATACATCACAGCGACGTTGGGTATTTATTGTACGACTTATAGGTTTTATAGTATTTATCATTCCGCTCATTCAACCGATGTACGCGTATATGATTATTGGAATGGAAGAAATACAGTTTTCCAGAACAAGAATAATTTTAGTCATCTTAGGTTTCGCGGTAAGTTCTAGCGGAAAATTCATAGGAATTATAAACAATAACTTAGGGTTATTTGTTAAAAATGCACTTAAAAAATTCGCTTCTTGATGGAAATTATACATAAAAACATCAAACGAAAACGAAAATGGTATGCGGTATTTTTTAAGTTTTGCAAAAAGCACAAATTATTCACATATATACCAATTGCCATCTTAACCTTATCTGCCTATAATTTGCGGATCAAAAATGAAGGATTGGTAGAACGAATTGCAAGATTGGAGACAATTAACGAAGCGTTGGTTTCCAATATGATACTATACAATAGAAATTTTGAAACCTTTCCGATGCCAATTTTTCAAAAATTGAAAAGAGGCGATTATTTCATTGCGCAATATTTCAATCCAGCATATGTGAAACTAATGGGACATAATTTTGGATATAATCGGTATAAATATATTGGTAAAACTGATTATGATTATCTTCCAAAAAGTGTAGCAGATGTGTATCGTAATTATGATATTTCAGTTGCGTTTACGGGAATTCCTATGAAAATGAAAGTTGCCATCAAGGATTCGATAGGAAAACCTATAAAAGTCGAAGTAATGAAATGGAGACACATACGAGAAAGAGATACGCTAGTTTACGGAATGATTATTTTGGGAAGTCCTATGCAATTATAAGGGTAAAGTCTTGCTATAAGTAGTAAGACTTTATTTTTAAATAATAACGATTCTTAGAATATATTAATAAATTATCACAACTTTTCAATCATTAGTATTGGAAAGTCATTCTAAGAGAAATCTTAATAATAGCATCAATTTTACAATCTATAATCTATTGATTTTCAGAATTAAAATAATGTTCATTACATGGTTTTAACAAATAAATAGCACATAATAATTCGTTAATTAAAACAAGTCTCTTAGGTAAAACACTTTATTTATTGTAAGTTAGTACAGGGTAATACATAAGTAATAATTCTTTGTGTTATGTGAAAGTAAAATTTTATATGAACCATATAGAATTTTTTTTATGAGAATTATTTTATTTCAATAACAGTAGGGAAGTTACATGAAAAAAACACTAATAGCATTGATGCTCATCATCAGTTGCAATGAGTTCGCTCATTGTCAATCCGCTATTGAAGGTGTTGTAACAGACTCAACCAAAACGCCGCTTCCTGATGTATTTATAAGTATTCTAAAAGGAAAAGAACTTATAAAAAACCTGCTTACAGACAGTGTTGGTTATTACAAAATTGAAAACCTACAAAAAGGAACTTATCATCTAAATTTTAGTCATATTGGCTATGTTGATTCTATGATAACTGTTGATCTTCAAAAAAATAAAATTCAAAATTTTAGCTTTAAAAAAAACACACAACTTTCTACAGTTGTCATAACGGCTGAAAAAAATATCATTGAACGAAAAATAGATCGCTTGCGTTTCAACGTTGCCAATTCTGACTTAATTATTGGAAGTAGTGTTTGGGAAACGATGAATAAAACACCTTTTGTATCAACCAATGAAAATGGCGGAATTGAAATTGCCGGAACAAGCGGCGTCATTGTCTATATAAATAATAGAAAAAAACGGCTTTCGGGTGAAGTATTAATGAATTATCTCAAAAGTATTCCTGCCGATAATCTAGAAGCAATAGAAGTCATTACAACGCCATCAAGTAGGTTTGAAGCTGAAGGCGGCGCAGGAATCATCAATATTGTTACCAAAAAAAGTAAAGAAGAAGGTTTGGTTGGAAGTGCAAGTATAAGTGCGCGCCAAACACGATTATTCTCGGAAGCTGGAAGTATTTATCTCAATTATAGAAAAGAAAAATGGAATGTATATTCTACAGCATATCTAAGTAACAGAGAACGTTTAACTACGTTTGAAAAAGACATATTCTACCCAGAAACGGAAGATTTACAAACACGTTTTATAGACACGGAAAACACTTCAAAAATTTTATTCTCAGGAGCAAATTTAGGTGTAGACTATGAAATAAATTCAAAACACATTGTGGGCGTTTTGCTTGAATATTCAGGTTCGGATGAAAACGAATACAGAAATGCAGGAAGTTTTGATAACTATGTATCGAGCGATTCGTTAACGTTTACTAGAAATAATGATAAAGCAAATGATTACAACTATTCCATCAATCTAAACTATCAAGGAAAACTAGACGACAAAGGAACTTTATTGACAATTGATGCTGATGTAATAGAATTTTCTTCGGATAACACAGGAATCAGTAAAACGAATGTACTTTCGTCAGAAAACAATGACGTTTTATACATTCGCGATTGGTTTCGAAATGCGACAATTCAAAATGTAAATAATAAATCTTTTCGACTCGATTTAGAAGTTCTCATCAATGATAAAATATCAATTGAAACTGGTGTAAAATTCTCTTTCTCAAATGTTGACAACGATCTTGATTTTGATACACGAAATGAAGCATCAATGACTTTTGAAGATGATGCTACACGAAGTAACTTCTTTGAATATGACGAAAATATAAATGCTATTTATGCAGTATTCAATCATACATTAAATGAAAAATGGGCGTATCAATTGGGAACACGAGTAGAAAATACAGTTGCCAAAGGAAAGTTAGAAAGTGAAAATGTAGTAGACAGAAACTACACAAACTTATTCCCGACAGCATTCTTAAAATACGCGCCAAATAACAATCATAGTTTTGTACTTTCAGTATCGAGCCGAATTTCTAGACCAAGTTTTTGGGACGTAAATCCATTTCGAAAATACACAACAGACAGAGCATTTTTTCAAGGAAATCCTTTTTTAAATCCTTCTAGATATTATCGCCAAGAGTTAAATTACACAAAAAACAAAGGAAAAATTCGTGTGGTAGCACAAATTGCAGCAAGTCAATTATTAGATGAGTTTTACGCACTTCCTTTTAATGCTGCTGATGGAATTATTATCAACAGAAAAACAAACTATGGAAACAAATATTCATACTCAGGAAGCATCTCCATTGCAACTAAAATACAATCGTGGTGGCGCGTAAATGCGACTTCACTATTTGGTCATGTGCAAACCACAGGAAGTTATGCAGATGATACAATAACTATTGACAGTAATACGTTACTATTAAACCTTTCTGCGAATCAGACTTTTACTTTATCAAAAGAAAAAAGACTCTCTTTAACAGTATTCGCAAAAAACACATTCCCCTTTACATTAGTCAATACCGAAATTGGTAATCGACTAGAAACCGAAATTGTTCTAAGGAAGAATATTGGAAACTTTAGTTTGTCCCTATCTGGAAGAGATTTATTTAGGAGTAACAAAGACCGATATGACATCCAAGTTGGTGACATTCAAATTAATGACACTAACTATCACGATACTAGAAGTGTAGCATTTGCAGTGCGATACGCTTTTGGTAAGTCAACAGTAAAAGATCAACGGTATAGAGATCCAGGGAATAGTGATATTCAACGACGACTTTAAACCGTAATAAACATATAAAAGAGTTTAAGTTTTTCATTTAACTATAAAATGAAGGGCAATTGCTATGTCCTTACTGATAGCATTTTTATTAATCACTTAAATATTTTAAAGATGAAGAAAAATTCAAAAATCACTTCAGACTTAAAGTCGAAAGAAGTTGTTGACAAAGCGTTAAACAACTCTAACGAAGACCAATTAGACCTTTACAAAGCAATTTTTGGAGGTCGTGCAAGTTCAAATTGTCCAGTAGTAGCTGTGAGCGCAAAAAGCTCAAGAGCATCTGCTTATGACAAAATTGATCAATTCTTGCAAGCAACTCCGATGGACCCAGCGCCAGTTAGAGACAGGTAATTTCTTCAAGATAATCTCTATTTATAGAGATTATCTTGTTTTTTTTAACAATCAGATAAAAAACAACTATGTATAAAGTCACCTCATTTGTATTGAAAATTGTTAGCAGATGCAATCTCAATTGTTCGTATTGTTATATGTATAATATGGGCGATCAGACGTATTTAAAACAGCCAAAATTTATGGCATTAGAAACGGTGCAATTTTTTGCCAATAGGTTACGAGATTATTGTGAAAGTTCTGAAATTAAATACGTTCAAATTGTATTTCATGGTGGCGAACCACTATTAGCAAAACCAGATTACTTTGAAAAATGTGTTTCCATATTCAAAACTACAGCTCCAAAAGTGGAATTTGTATTTACGATACAAACCAATGGAGTTACGCTAGATCAAAATTGGTATACACTATTTCAGAAACTGGAAATTTCAGTCGGAATTAGCATTGATGGACCTAAAAAATATCATGATGAATATCGCGTTTTTCATAACGGAAAAGGTTCGTATAATCTAGTGGCAAAAGCTATTCAGCTTGGAAACAAAAATAGATTGGCTGGCTTATTATTAGTGGTTAATATCGGAATTCCTGTACATGATTTATACACTGAAATGAAGAATTTGGCAGTAAATAGTCTCAATTTATTATTGCCAGATGGTCATTACGATCAGGCACCTTTAGGTTTAGATGTCAATAAATGGAATGACAAAAATTACACACCATATGCAGATTGGTTTATTGATTTATACAAAATATGGAAAGCTGATAAAGAACGTCCAAAAATTTACTTCTTTGAAAGTTTAGTAAAACTAATCATGGGACAAGATGGAATAGGAAATCAACTCATTGGAAGACGTACTAATGGCGTTTTGGTGGTAGAATCTGACGGAAGTGTAGAAGTGGTAGATTCGCTAAGAGCCTGTTTTGAGGGAATTACACGAAATGAAATCAATGTACATAACAATAAATTAGAAGATTTATTTGAAGATGAAACATTTCAACTCTATTACAAAGCGCATGATCATGTAGCAGAGCAATGTCTAAACTGTCCAGTTTTTGATATTTGCGGTGGCGGATTTTTAGGACATCGGTATTCTGAGGAAAACGGATTTGATAATCCTACAATGTATTGCCAAGATATGGTACGATTAATTGCGTTTATTCAAAACGATATTCTTAATGCATTACCTGCGGAATCAGTTGCAGAATTAGATACAGAACGATTGGTTTATGAAAATGTTATTAAAGGTTTTTCAACAGAAAATAAAATTAAAATTGATCCTGTAATGCAACAAAAATTAGTTTCTTTCAAAAAGGAATTACACATATAAATACTTACATCTGACAAGATTAATGATATAAAAGCAAACAGATGAAACTACAAAAAGGAATGCGCGTTTTTGGAAATATAAAAGATATTTCTGACCAAATAACAATCAATACTGGTGTACACGAAGTGCTGGAATACAAAGGCTTAAAATACTTTGAAGATGCTTATATTCCTGTGCATACATGGCGTTCACTAACTTCAGTAGAATCAAAATTATTGGTAGCAACAAACGCTAAATTTTCTAACTATAATAAAAACTTATATGTTGGCGAAATTTCTAAAAAATTAAAAGATGCATTCAATCTGTTGGATTTAAAAAGTTGTACACAACCAACTGAAGTATATCCTAAATTTGAAGACAATAAAGCAAACACAAAAAAAGTAAACACAGCGTTGCATTCATTTCTAAAAGATTGTTCCTCTACGGGAAATTTTAAATTTCACAAAATCACCAGAGCAATGCCAAACAGAGAAACCATGACAAGTTTTTATGTTGATGATTCTTTTCTTTACGTTGGTTTGCACATTGATCAAAGCAAGCATTTTAAAATTCATACGGCGCACAAATCTGGCAACAGAATTTCCATCAATCTAAGCAATGAAACGCGCACATTAATATTTACTAACTTAACCTTAATTCAAATTTATAACTTAGTACGTAAAAAAATAGATGTAAAAAAAATACAACTCAACCCAGATAACATTGCAACGTATTTCTTCAAACATTATCCTGATTATCCAGTGATAAAATTAGGAATAAAACCATATCAATATTATGTAGCACCAACGGATAATTTCTTTCATGATGCATCTACGGTTGGAACCAAAGAAATAGATATTACTATTGTATATACTGGTTTATTCGATCAACTTTCTTAATATTTAATCAGATGGAAATCATACAAAACGGCATAAAATTACACAGCACGCTTGACAATTTTTTTGATGAAGTTCGAATCAATTCTGGAACAATTCATCATTCAAAACAAGAAAAAAGTAAAATTGACTATTTAGATTGGTCTTTTGTTCCGAAATATGAAGATGACGCGTATGTCGTAAAACGCGATTGGCGAAAACTATCTGAAAAAGAAATCAATTCATTAAAAGCAATTGCTAACAGAAATTATTATAATACAGTCTATGTTGGCGATATTTCTGATGAATTAAAAGAGCAATTTGACGCATTAAAATTCAAAGATTGTTTGCGACCAGAAGATGTCCGTACCTGTATGCAAAAAGATCATGATATGACGTTGAAGCTGAGCAATACTATGCAAAACTATCTGAACGATTTTGCAAACGAAAAACCATTTCACTTTCACTTCATTGGCGGAAACCTTCCAAACATTGACATGGTTGCGGCAGATACGAATATGCTTCCGCCAAATCATACAGAAGAAGATAAAAAATGTATGGGAATTCACAATGATGGCGCTGAACCAAAAATGGTGCATGCAACATACAAATCGGGCAATCGTTTTACAATTAACTTAGGAAACGAAACACGCTACTTTCTATATGTAAATTTATCACTGACGCAAGCATATAATATGCTTAAAAAGAAATTTGGCGTGACAACAAAGCAGGTAGATTTATACAACATATCAAAATTATTTTTCAAACATTTCCCAGATTATCCAGTCATTAAAATTCCACAAAAACCCTATCAATACTATATTGCGGCAACCGATCATTGTTTTCATGACGGTTCAACGTATGGAATGACAACACTAGATGTGTTGATGATTTATTTTGGAAAATTTCAATATTAAATTCACTTGTAAACTATAACAACATGGAAATCAAGAGACAATTAATGGTTCACAATATGCTTCCCGAAGGTTCGGATGCACTAACCATAAACTCAGGAACAACACATCACAGCAAGCAAAAAACGGCTACAGTAAATTATAAAGGAGTTAAATTTACACCAGAATTTATTCCTCAAGCTTATGTAAATAAAAAAGATTGGCGACAATTAACAGCGAAAGAACTTGCTTGTTTAGCACCAAATGAAGACAGAAATGATTTTAATACGATATATCTCGGAGAAATTCCTGAGGCATTACAAGCGTGTTTTGAAACATTGCATTTAGTCGAAAGTACCAATAGAGATGAGGTTTTTGATAGATTAGAAAAAGATCCGCCAGCGATTCAAAAAGCAACAGAATTACTGAATGAATTTTTACTTCCGAAGTCAAACAGTAAAAAATTTAATTTTCATTGTATTGGTGTAAATCATCCTAATTTAGAATTAGTGGCTTCAAATACGACAATGTTAGCTGTTGGTCACAAAGAATCTGTGAGAAAACTTTTAGGACTTCATAACGACGGAACACAATTGATGACTATTAAAACGGCACATGAGTTTGGAAACAGAATTAGTATCAATCTAGGAAAAGATCCGCGTTACTTTTTATTTGTAAACTTACATTTAATGGAAGCTTACAAAATGCTTCAAGAACGAATGAGTGCTGACGAATTTATGGCTGTGAATATTACGAACATTCCAGCATATTTCTTTAGTCATTTTCCAGATTATCCAGTACTAAAAGTGCAACAAAAACAATATCAATATTACATTGCCGCTACTGACAATTGTTTTCATGATGGTTCTACATTAGGGAACAAAAATTTAGATATTACAATGGTATATTTTGGAAGTTTTCAATATTAAAAATTAGAATCATGACACAAACTGAAACGATAAAAAAAGGAATAGGAATTCATAACAGATTGCCTAAAGGGTTTGAAGAAATACAAATCAATTCTGGTGTCAAGCATCACAAAGCGCATGAAGGTTCGGAAGTAAACTACGAGCATTTTTCGTTTATGCCATTATATATTGACGAAGCGTACATTCCGAAACGCGATTGGCGTTCGTTGGAAATTTCGGAACAGCGTACATTGACAGGAACGGAACGTTTAAAAGATCATAACAATATTTATATAGGAGAACTTCCAAAAAAAGCACAAGAACTCTTTAAAAAAATTGACTTTAGCAACTGTAAAAGTAGGGAAGATGTGATGCAACATTTTGGCAAACACAAAGAGTTGACATTGGCATTGAATACCGAATTGAGTAATTTTTTACAAACCATTTCAAACGATAAACCGTTTCATTTACATTGCATTACTGCAAATTTACCAAATGTAGAAATGGTGGCTTGCGACATTACGCGATTGCATCCAGGTTTTACCATTCCTGAGAAAAAATACATGGGAATGCACAACGACGGAACGCAATTTATGACCTTACATACAACGTACAAACATGGAAATCGAATTTGTATCAACATCGGAACGGAAACGCGGTATTTTTTATATGTGAATTTGTCTATGATTCAAGTATACAACAAACTCAAAGAAGTAACAGATATTAGGAAAGTTGATGTGTATAATGTGGCAGAAACGTTTTTTAAGCACTTTCCAGATTATCCTGTAATTCGCATTCCGCAAAAACCTTTTCAGTATTACATTGCGCCAACCGACAATTGTTTTCATGATGGTTCTACACTTGGAAATTCCAAACTAGATATCAATATGGTGTATTTTGGGAATTTTACGCACTAAAAATAATTGAAAGATTCAATAATTTAATGATTGAAAATAGTGTATATCTTGTCGAAAGAAACAAGTTTACTTCTTTTTAAAAATTGCTTCAAAAGCGTGATAAGTTGCTAAATGCAATGCATCTCCGTGACTTTGGTTTTCTAAAAATTTATAAAAAAGTATATAATTTTCTTTGGTTTCAACATTTAATTTATCGTACAATTCTTTGGCAACATTGTTTGACGGTTATTTGATGAAATAAATTAGAGATGAAGATACTAACTTTATTTTCAAAAAAAGGCTATTTCTTTTTTCATCGAAACAAATACAAACGTAATTTTTTTTCAGAGAAGTAGTATTGAGAATCAAACAAAAAAAGAACTGCTTTCACTATTTGAAAAAGCAATTCTTTTAGTAGTATTCATAAACTCATAAACTCATAAACTCATAAACCGTTACTAGTTTACGTTAATAAACGGATCCCAAGTAAAATATCCGATAATCTTTCCTGACGCATTGTCTACAAGAGCAAACGATAACGTGTACTGAATTTGAAGTCCAATTTTCAAAATAGTTCCAGAAACCGTACTTACCTGATTTACAAATTTTGTAGGTGTATCTGAAGGTGGATTTCCTGTCGCTAAATATGCATACGCTTGCCCAGAAGCATACGAAAGCGGTGAATTTATTGCGTCAGATGGATTAAAATTCCCGTTGTAAATGTACACTGATTGATCAAAATTGTTGTCAAATGTAGTGATTGCCCATTCTACAGTATCGCCACCATTTGCTTTAATTTGAAGTTCCGATTGGCCATTAGTTCCATTGTCAATAGAACTATTTGGAGCTGTCATAGTAATGTAAACATCTGATGATGAGTATGATCCTAAAACGGTTGGACTTCCTTTAGATCCAGCTTTGATACTTCCGTCTGCTACTTGCTGTGCTAATTTTGCGCCGTCTACTGCGACTAATACATTAATTGTTGCCATAATTTTGGTTTTTAAATGATTAATTTTTCCTACTCATAAAGCTTTTCGGATTCCGCCTATTTTTTAAAGTGGTTTTTGTTCCACATTAATGGTAGTTACTAAATCGCTAGCGTTTTATTTCTGATGTGAAATTAGGCTACAACTAGTGTAGAAAAGTAAAAAATGGTATGAGGTGGAGATTCTTATCCATGAGTTGGAAGAATTGTGGTAGTAGGATTTTTTGAGTTAAGAGTTAAGAGTTAAGAGTTGAAAGTGAAAAGTTGAAAGTGAAAAGTGAAAAGTTGAAAGTGAAAAGTGAAAAACGGTCAACACTATTTAGGGAAGTACAAAATATATTTAAGAAGTGGCTAGCGCGAGTTTTTCAACTCGTGCCGATAAACTGTTTTGACCCCTGTAAAACAAGCTCAATATTTACTAATTTATGTTAGAAACTTATAAGAATTACTCAAAATTATTTTCAATATTAGTAGTCCTTACTCATAATCGGTACGAGTTGAAAAAACTCGCACTAGCGTTGGAAAGAGTTGAAAGTTAAGAGTTAAGAGTTAAGAGTTAAAAGTTAAAAGTTAAAAGTTGAAAGTTGAAAGTGAAAAGTTAAAAATTGTAGATCAAATCAACAAATCAACAAATTGACAAAAAACAAAATTAAAAGTGAAAATTGAAAAAATATTTAAAGAAGCCCTTTTTATTTAAGCGTACGAATTTTTTTGATAATGTCTTTATACGTATTACTCAACGTTGCTTTGTGATTTCCAGAAAGGATGATGAGGTTGTCACCAGGAATAATTTCTTGTACTTTTTCTAAATTGACAATGAAATTTCGATGCGTTCTGTGAAACTTTGTAGCATCAAGCAATTCTATAATTTTGACAAGTGATATTAGGATGACAAATTTTTCTTTTTCAGTAATGATGTTACAGTATTTCTCTTCTACTTCTATGTAAATAATATCATTTGTGTGAACTTTTTTGAGCGATTTTCCTTTTTTAATAAATAAACTTTCTTTGCTTATAATCGTGTTTTCTTCTGCACCCAAAAAAGAATCATCTTGATCGTAAAATTTTTCCAAAGCCGTTTCAATCGCGTATAAAATTTCCAATTCATTGAATGGTTTGATAAGATAACTAAATGGATGTGTGAGTTTTGCGCGTTCAAATATTCTCCGATCGGTAGAACTTGTCAGAAACACAAATGGTTTTGCGGCATTTGGTACGGCATTAATCGTTTCAGCGAAAGCGATACCATCTGGAGTTCCATCAAGGAAAATATCAATAATTGCAATGTCTACTTTTTCGTTATAGAAAATTTCTAAAGCATTTTTCAGTGTTTTAGCAACACCGACAATTGTAAAACCGTTTTGGGTTAACGTTTTTACAAGTCTGCTACTTTCAGCTTCTGTATCTTCAATAATCAGTATGTTAACGTTTTCCATTTGGTAGATTTTTTGGTAATGAAATAATCATTTTAGTACCTTTTCCAAGTTCGCTTTCTATGGAAAATGTACCGTTATTTTTTTTAACCATCGATTTGCAAAGCTGTAAGCCCAATCCTGTGCCAATGCTGTTTTCATTTTTCTTTTTGGATAAAAGACCTGTATCTTTTAGTAATTCTTCACACGTAATTTCATCCATTCCAATGCCTTCATCTTCAATAATTAACAAACAGAATGTTTCATCTTTATGTTCAGTATAGATTTTTAACGTACTATTCGGATTGGAAAATTTGATTGCATTATCTATCAAATTACGCAAAATAATTTTAAACGATTCTTGATCGGCAAATACAATATCACTTTTCCCAACCTTGTTTTCAAAAGAAATTTCTTTATCAGCAAGCATCGCTTTGTAATTATAAGATACATGTTCAACGATTAAAAGCAAGCGTAATTTGGTGATTTCAAAATAGGATTGTTTGGTTTGCAATAATGCCCAATTCAATAAATTATCCAACAAATTATACGCACCATTTACAATAGCGCTATTGTTTTGAAGTAAGCTATTTACTTTCGTTAGATTTTTCGTTTCTAAGGTTTCAATCAGTTCTTTGTTACTTGTTTTGATTGCTTGTACTGAAGAACGCAAATCGTGACTTACAATGGAAAAAAGTTTGTCTTTTGTAGCGTTCAGTTCGTCCAAATTTTCTTTTTGGAGATTAATAATTCTATTCGATTTTACTTTCTCACGATAAAAATAAATACTTGCAACCAATAACAAAAGCAGAATAATTGCGGAATATAAAAAGGTATTTCGTTGTGCATTTTTCACTTTATTTTCCGCTTGTAATAAAACAACTTTTTTCTGTTTTTCCTTAACGGCAATTTGTTTTTCTATTTGCGCAACAGCGTATATTTTACTCTGATCATTAACGGAATCTTTCCATTGTTCAAACTCTTTTCGGAATTGAATAGCTTTAGCTAGATTTTTACGATTTTCCTCTACAACTGCCATATTTCGAGCTGTATTTTGCTTGGCAAAAATATCATCAGTTGTGGCAGCTAATGCATAGGCTTTTTCAAAATAGGGAATAGCTTGGTTATCTTTATATTGTTCGTAATAAAGACTAGCGATGTTTCCATACGAACTGATTAATTCCAACGTATCGTTTTCTTTTTCTTGAAGTAAAACACTTTTTTTTAGATAGATTTCTGCTTTGTCATACTGTTTCAGATGAAAATAACTTAAGCCAATATTTTCTTCAATATTTCCAGATTTTATACCTAAAAGATTTCGTGTTTGAAGCGTTTCAATTTCTTTAAAATAAGCAATTGCTTTGGTAAATTTTCTTTCTTCTAATGCAATGTTACCTAAAATCATTTTCATATTGTAGTAAAACACAAAATCATTAGAAATTAGCGCAAACTCTTTTTTAGCTTCTATAAAAATCTCTTTTTCAGTAAAACTGTATCCTCTAAAAAAATGACAATAATTTTTGAGTTGTCTATTTTGATTGTCAGTACTCAATTGTTTCATAGCGTACACTAGCGTAGAATCCCACTCTTGTGCTATAAAAAAAGTGCGTGCTTTTAAAAAGTAATTTTCAGTGTTAAACTGTGCGCTTTTAGTAGTTAGTGCTTCTTTGAAACGATCATAGTTATTTTTATTTTGAGAAAAAAGCAACACAGGAATACTTAGAAATATAAAAATAAATATCACTTTTGCTATAAATTTCATGTGCTATTTTCTTATCAATGTAGCCAATTTTTGATGATAAAAAAAGCATTAGTTTATAACCAATGCTTTATACGTGCGATTTTTCTGTTTTTTTATTGTGTTTACCAGATTTATTAAGATGGATGTCCCATCGGCTTTTTTACAGTAGTAACTGTACCTCTTGAAGTTATAGGATCTAAATTTCTTAAAAAAGTTACGATTTCTAAATTGGAAGTAGCCGGATTGTTTGAAAATGGACATTTAAATTCAACTTGATACATATAATAGGATTCCGTGGCGTTTTCATAAGCATCATATGAGATATAAAATTCAGGAATCATTGAACCTACTTTTTCAGAAACATATATCTTTTCTGGATCAATATCAACTTGACTATCTATATAAACAAATGTAGAAACCGTAAATTCCGTTTCCTCATCATTCATAATACATACCTGAGCGGCAGGCGGGAAAAGGTCTTTATCATTTACAATGGAAGTAATCAAAGTTGGTATGCCTAAGACTTCAACTCTTGTGACGATAACATCACTTAATTTTCTTTCAATTTCTGAAATTCCTTGTAAAGATGCTGTTTTTGGATCTGCTTGAATTGTTTTCATAATGCATTGTTTTAAGGTTCGTTAATTAGTTAAATTTTAGTTTGTGTATAAAATTGCTACTTTTTTTAGGAAAGCAATTCTATACAAAGAGAATGTATTAAATTACTCATTTTCAAACTAATGGAACGAGATGAACTTTTTTTGGAACGAAACCAATAAATCTTATCACAAGATGTTTTAAACAAAAAGCATAAAAAAGAGGCTGCTTGAAAAGTGTTTAAAGCGTCATTCTGAACTTAATTCAGAATCTCATTATATTGATTTTCAATGATTATGGGAAACCGAATCAAGCCTGTCTTGAGCGACAGTTGAAAGGTTCGGTTTGACGAAAATTCGACTTTTTAGACAGCCTCTTTTTATGATGATTAATCATATAGTTAATGTCTAGAGACTATTCTTTTGTCCAAGTACATTCAAAACCATCAGTAGTTTTGTAATTGATAGAACCATCTTCGTTTATCATTAAACTCTTAGTTCCATCTTTAGTTTGAAAAGCAGAAACACCATCTTTTTCTGTTTTCTCAAAAGTAAATTCTTTATCTCCAACAAACTGCTTTAATTGTTTTTCTAATTTAACAAGTGTAAAAGAACGTCCACAAGAAGATTTCCAATTTCCGTTAATCGTAAAAGTTTTCGTTTTGTTATCAATAGTTGAAATTTCTTCAATCTCTTCTTCTGTTGTAGAATCTTCTATTTCTATTGATGCTACTTCATTAGTATTTTTTCCTCCAGAGAACTTAATTCCATATGCTTTTTTCTGCCTTCTGTATATAATTGCATCAATTTTTTTCTTCTTATAATGCCTTTTAAATCTTTTAGCAAATTTGATCAAATCTTGCTCAATACTATTATTCCATAAACCAACAGTAACCATACTTTTCCATTTGATTCCGCCACCTTTTTTCTTAGTTTCGTCATAAGCGAGTATTGGTTCACACATTGCAAAAACAGGAATTCCTTCAATTTTTTGAACTGTCGCTAAGCCTTTATTTTCACTATCATTAGGATCGATGAAACGTATAGCTGTTACATTTTTTCCATTAGTATAAACTATTGCATCAAATTTTTCTCCTGTTTCTTTAGATTCTTTTTGAAGCCTATCAATGTATCTTGTAATTTTAGTAGAAATAGATGCATTTATAAAACCACCAGTTAAAAATGAACTCCACTGTATTCCTTTTTTCTTGTTAAAAGCAACTTCATATTTTCTAAGTGGTTCATTTAGTATATATACTTCAATACCATTTACTTTAGCTACTTTGGCAATATCATTTTGAGAAAAACAGATTCCAATGTAAAATAAAGTAATAAATAATAATGTAATTTTTTTCATTTGTCTTGTAGTTTTTATAGATGCGTAAAAATAGAAAAATCTTATATTTTATTAGTATTTGAGTTGGATAATTTTCTTTTTTATTGAAAAAAAAAATATGATCATAAAAACAATATTATAAGCTTAAAAAACCAAGAATAGCTCCAATTATCGCAATGATAATTTTAAGAATGCTCCATACTGAAATTTTTTCATCAGCTTCAATATAAGCTTGCAATTCTTCAAGTTGAACTTTTCGCATTTCTTCATCATCAATTGCTTTGAGCACTTCTTTTTCATTGCCAGCAAAATCCTTGCAAGTAATATTAAATTTAGCAATATCATTCGTTAAACCACAAATGACACCTCTATTTGAATCAAATTTTTTATGATCGCATCGTTGGCAGTAAATTAATCTATCTTGTCTATCCATGTATTTTATTGAAGATTAAAAATTACAATTCACTTTCCATAATAACACTCCGAATCCAATCATTTGGAATCATATCTATCGTAAGATTTACGCGTTCTGTCGCGCCATTATTTAGCACTCTATGCGGATCTGTTAAGCGTAAATACCAACATTCGCCAGGTTGCATTGGAACTTCAGTATCGTTTAAGAAAAATTGAACACCTTTTTTATTTAAAATTGGAATTGTCAACCGAATCACTGAACTGTGAATTTCCAAACCTAACGTCGGATCTGTATGTTGTTGTACCACAGAATTTGGCGCCAAACGTAACAAACGTACCAAAGTCACTTTTGTATTTTCTTTAAAAGTATCAACGACACTTTTTAAATATAGAGACGTTTCTAAATGTTCCGTATCTAACCAATCGCACCAAGAACCATCTGCGTAATCTGCGGCTGGCGGCGGCATTGGAATGGAAGAATCTACGGTGTGAGCTGGCGCGCGTAGCGGAATTACATTGTAATATTCAAAATTTTTCAACTTTAAAGCTTCAAACTCAGCTAACATTTTGTCAGCATCAAACGTAAAAGGTAATTTAATTCGATCTTTCGTTTTTGCTTTCGGAGTTGCGTGCGCCATACTATATATTTTTTTAGTGTAAAATTTCTCAGAAATCTAAAATACTAAAAAAGATTACAACTCTCAATACTAAAATAAAAAGAAGCTTCAAAATGGCGAAATTCACGTAAGTAAAATCATAAAAAAAAGAGGTTATCGGAAAAGTAGTCATTGCGAATGAAATGTTTTACATTGAGTTGAACCGAAATGAAGCAATCTGTCAAATTTAAGTTAATGATTTACAGATTACTTCGAAATTAAAAATTTCTCGTAATGAAGTTGTTTAAGCCTTTTGAGACAATCTCTTTTAATATTTGATAGAAAGATAATTACGGTTGTGCGGCAAATCCGCCTTCATCATCGTCATTTTGTCCTCTTCCGCCGCGTTCGCTTTTCTTTTTCTGATTGAATCTATATGTAAATGAAAGATTAAATGTACGTTCTCTATATTGAAATTCTCCTTCGCTATTAAACGTATCTGTAAACGATTCCGATCGTCTTTTTCTCGAATTAAAAACATCACTTACATTAAAAGCAATGGAAGCTTTTTCATTCAATAAATCCTTGCTAAATGCAAGATTCATAGAAAAAAGTCCTTTTCTGAGGTTTTGTGCATCTTGACTTGGGCCACTATAAAATAAACTAGTTTGCCAATCAATATTTGCAGGAAGCGTTACTTTATTATTCACTCTAACAAACCAACTTAAGTTATCTGCATCAAAATTTACACCATTAAAATCACCTTTTGTAAACGATTGAAAAAGATTCAGGTTTCCGTTTAAACGCCATTTTCTAGATGGATTGTATGTTAACGTAAATTCAAAACCATAGCGATCGTTTCTAGCTAAGTTAATTGGTATTCTACGAATAATTGGAACTTCTTGTCCGTTAAGCAACGTGGTTTCGCCAGTATCTTCACTAATAAAATTAAATACATCCGTAGATCGTTGAAAATAAATAGACGTATTTAGCGTAAGCTTTCCAAAACGATTCAAATATCCTAAGTCAATTCCGTTAGAATAACTTGGATCGATATCAGGATTTCCCTGAAAAACATTCGTAATGCTTGAACGCGAAGGAAACGGATTGATGTATCGTGAACGCGGACGACGAATTCGTCTGTTATATCCTAATGTAATACTTTGATCTTGGCTAATTTCATATCCTAAATTTACAGTAGGGAAGAAGCCAACATAGTTTTTCTGATTAAAATCGCCACTTGTTACTTGGTCAATCGTAATCCGCGTACTTTCCATTCGCAATCCTACTAAGAAAGAAAACTTATTGATTTTGTTTCCGTATTGCGAATATAGCGCATTTACATATTCGCGATAGTTTAATGTGTTGCTCAAATTTGTATCTGATACAAAATCAGTTCCTTGTAAAAAGGCAACTAGATAATCTGTGTTTAAGGTTGAAAAATTTCCGCGATATCCAAGTTCAAACTGCGCCGTTTCTCCGATAGGAAGCGTGTAATCGGTTTGTAGAAGGATACTATCTTGATTTTCCACAGTTGCAACTTGTTCAGAAAGTACATTATCTACGGAAATAAACGAATTTTCAGATTCCTTACTGCTTTCATATTGAAAATCTACTGTTAATTTATGACCACTTTTTTCGAAGTTTTTGTCAATATTAACCGCATATTGAATCGTTTTATCATCTTCAAATTCTGGGTCAAAACGTGTACTTGTATTAGTTAAGTTTAAGTTTGAATCAAATTGGTTCAATATATTCAACGTACTACTTTCATTGTCACTATCTCTGTACACCAAAGAAGTTGTTACGGAAGTTGATTCATTTACATACCATTCTACGCCGAAATTTGAATTGAATCCTTTACGAATTCGGTCAAACTCACGATCTTCATCTAAAAAAGTATTTGGATCATCTCCATTGAAATATTCCGTAAATGTCCTAGAATTCCCAGGAGTTTCTCGGTAGTTGTAACCAGAAGTTGTAAAAAAGTTAAAATCGCCTGTTCGGTAATTGATATTTCCTGAAATTCCATATCCAGTTGGATAGCTGAGACTTGTGGTAATTGCGCCATTTATTCCTTGCAATTTGCTTCGGCGAAGAATAATATTCAAAATTCCCGCAGTTCCTTCTGCATCATAACGCGCTGATGGCGACGTAATAATTTCTACCTTTTCAATAGCTTCCGCAGGTAATTGTCGCAATGCATCTGTGGAATTCAAACCGACCAAACCAGAAGGTTTCCCGTTGATTAAAATTCGAACGTTTTCATTCCCACGAAGTGAAACATTTCCTTCCACATCTACAGAAACCGATGGAACATTGTCCAAAACGTCACTAACCGTTCCGCCACGAACCGTTAAATCTTTTCCAACATTATATATTTTTTTATCTAGTTTAATTTCTACCGTAGTTCTTTCTGCAATAATTTCAATCGCTTCAAGGCTTTGCGCATCTTCCGAAAGGAAAAAATTGCCAATCGACATATTTTCCAATAATGGTTTTGCTTTGATGTCTTGCGATAAAAACGAAATAAACTCAACTTTAATATCGTACGTATCTGCTTCAACTTCAATGGAGAAAGAACCATCTGCTTTGGTAATTCCACCAGTTACCGAACGTTTCTTTGCAGTATCTTGAAAGATGATTGTTGCGTATTCAAGCGGTTGTTTTGAATTCTTTTCGAATACTTTTCCAGTAATCGTTACTTTTTTGGAAGATTTTCCTTGTTGTGCATTCGCAATAGAAATAATTCCTATAAGACATAGAAATAGCAATAGTTTTTTCATTTCAGTGAGTAGTTTTCTTAGTATCGTTTTTGAATTGAATTTGACTGCAAAGAAACAGCATGGTTTAACGGCGAATGGTTAAAATTCTGTTAAAAGAAAAATGGTGTGAATTTGCTAGTCTGAAGCTTTTTGAATTTGAGTGGGTTTTGAGAAATTCGCATCTATTTCTTTGATTTAGTGTAAGATTTGTATAGTTTTAGTGATGACTAAATTTTAGAAAGTTTGGTTTTGAGAGAAATGACGGAAAATTCTTGTTTAGCATGCGTTAAGGCTTTATTGATGAAAAAAAGAACAGAAACAAATATTGATAAATTAAAGAATCAGCGAAGGCTAAATGTTGAAGAGCAAATCGCTGTAAAAAAGAATCAGATTTTTTCAGAAGCGAAGTATTGGAGAATTAATGGTATTCCACAACCATTAAGGCAAATCTTCTTAGAAAAAGGAGTTGATATCGATAAATCTATTATAATAGAATACGAACAAAATTTTCACGGAATAAGTACCGATGAAGGAATTATATTAACGCCGCATGCAGAATTTTTTAAGTTTGATGTAGACCTCAATTCAGATAAGACGGAGTTAATTGAATTATACTCATTGACTAATATTTCAGTGAAATTTGAAATTAATGAGCATAAAAAAGGAATTGGAAAAACTTACGGGTTTCTAGCAATGAAAGTACTGAGAGAACTAAATAATGAATAGAGCCAAAGCTAAAACAGTGTAAAAATGCATTAAAACGTATTTTACACTAAATATTGAGCAAAAGCTGAATGAAACCTAAGTGAATATATAAACAATCATTTTTTTTCGCAATTCGTTCTTTTTCCGCAGTGTAGTATTCATTTTTCGTTAAGAATTTTTGAAGCCTTGGAAAAAATTTAGAAAAATGAATGCGGTTTTAGTTTTTCAGAGAAAAAACTAAAAACACCTCTGGAAAAACGCACTTTCTTTTGTGAAGCCTGTGCTGAACTTGATTCAGTATTCTTTGTGCGAGCAAAGAGAAAGAAAATAATAAACCTAAAAAGTAGATTGCTAGTAAGGTGTTTTCTTAAAAGCTGTATATAGAGTCATTAGAAGAAATTTTTAATTTCGAATTAATCTGTAAATCAAAAAATTAAATTTGACAGAATGCTTCATTTCATTCGCAATGACTACTTAAGAAAACCTCTTATATAATCGTCAAAATCTTCTCAGCAGGTCTCCCAATAACAGCTTTATCTCCATTAATAACAATTGGTCGTTCCATCAATTTTGGATTGGAAAGCATCAATTTGATAATATGCGCTTTTGAAATTCGCTTATCTTTATAATTCTCTTTCCAAAAAGCTTCATTTTGGCGAACTAAATCTATTGGTTCAATATCAAGAAGCTCAATAATTTCCGTTATTTCTGCCAACGTAAGTCTATTCTCTAAATACTTAAGAATTTTAAAATCTTTTCCTGACTCTTCTAAAATAGCAAGTCCTTCTCTCGATTTGCTACATCTTGGATTGTGGTATATTTTTATCATTATTTCTTTTTATAAATTTCAGCGATTTCTCCTTTAGCATATAAAGAATCTAGCTGTTTTTGTGTGAAAAAATCTATTTCAGTACTAAAAAAATCTGTTTCGCTCGCCTTTAATTTTTCAACCTTAGATTCACTTGGTTTATAACCATCATAGGTATAATTCCCATAACGCATATAAATAGTATCATTGCTATGTGTTTCTATTTCTGCAAACGAATATTCTTTATGAGCAACTTTAAAAACGACAATATCTTTTGATTGCAAATTACCTACGTTTTCCGCCAATCTTTTATCGTGTTGACCAGATAAATAAAATGCTAATGTTATAAGCAATGCAAGAATAATTAAACCAGAAAACAAATAAAATGGCGTTTTAAAATGACCTTTTTCCATTGCTAACTTATCTTTTAGCGATTGCGGCATTTCTTTCTTCTTCAAAACCTGAGTGCAATTTTTACATACAGTCGAATACTTCTTTCTATATGGAAAAATAGGAATCCAAAAAACAGTCACATAGCTTGAAACAGCTTGTGCATGAATTTCTGTAGCTTCACAATTTGGGCATTTTACACCTTGTAATTTTCGTGAACCTAAATTTTTTGAATTCGTTCCGTAAATAATCATTTGTTATCTATTAAAATTACAATTCGTCTTCGCTTTTTTGTTGTCCCATTGTCATGAGATATGCCTTTAAAAACTCATCAATATATCCGTTCATTACTGCATCAACATTTCCCGTTTCGTGTCCAGAGCGAACGTCTTTCACCAATTTATAAGGATGCATCACATAATTCCGAATTTGCGATCCCCATTCTATCTTCATCTTTCCAGCTTCAATATCGCTTCGCGCTTCTAGCTGCTTTTTAAGTTCAATTTCATACAACTGCGATTTCAACATTTGCATAGCGCGCGTTCGGTTATCTTGTTGCGAACGTGTTTCTGAACAAGAAATCTGAATACCAGAAGGTTTATGTTTCAACTGAACTTTCGTTTCTACCTTATTCACATTCTGTCCACCAGCACCACTTGAGCGAGATGTAATAATCTCAATATCAGCAGGATTAATATCAATTTCAATCGAATCATCAACCAATGGATATACATACACCGAAGCAAACGAAGTATGTCGTTTTGCATTGCTATCAAACGGAGAAATACGCACCAAACGATGCACCCCATTTTCACCTTTGAGCCAACCAAACGCATAATCGCCTTCAATTTCGAGTGTTACGGTTTTAATTCCTGCAACATCACCTGCTTGGTAATTGAGTTCTTTAATCTTATAACCTTGTTTCTCAGCAAACATCAAATACATACGCATCAACATCTCTGCCCAGTCACAACTTTCGGTTCCGCCAGCACCAGCAGTTACTTGCAACACAGCACTCATACTGTCGCCTTCTTCAGACAACATATTTCGAAACTCTAAATCTTCAATGCTAATTTTTGCTTTTTCGTACTGTATTTCCACTTCTTCCATGGTAGCGTCTTCTTCCTTATAGAATTCGTACATGACTTCTAAGTCGCTAATTAATGTAGAAATGGTATTATAATCGCCAACCCATTTTTTTTCTCCACGCAGTTGTTTCATAATGATTTCCGCTTCTTTAGGATTGTCCCAAAAAGTTGGATCGTACGTTTTCTCTTCTTCATTGGCAATTTCGACAAGCTTGGCATCTATGTCAAAGATACCTCCTTAACGCACCAAGGCGATTGATAAGATCTTTAATTTGATCTGATGTTATCATTTTTGTTATTTTAATTTTCACAAAAATAAGATGTTTTATGTATATTCATGGCTTAAAATTAAAAAACCGCAACAATCACTAAAGATTCTATTTTTTGTGTGATTGGAAACGGTTTTTATTTCAGCCAAAAAAATATCCCAATGAAAAAATATACATTCTTGATCTTCATTTTATTATGTGCATCAATTAGCTTTTCGCAAGAGAAAAAGAAAGAAGAAAAGAAACAACATCCACGCGAAAATTATACTGGTTTTTTTAATTTTTCTTATGAAGAGAAAACAGATAAGATTTTCTTAGAAGTTGAACTATTAAATGAAGATTTCCTATATGTGTATTCATTAGCAAGTGGTGTTGGTTCTAATGATATAGGATTAGATAGAGGACAAATTGGCGACGGAGTTGTCGTTCAATTCCAAAAAATGGGGAATAAATTGATGTTGGTTCAGCCGAATTTAAAATACAGAGCAAACACAACAAATTCGCTAGAACGTAAAAGTGTAGAACAAGCTTTTGCAAAATCTGTGTTATTCGGTTTCCCGATTATTTCTGAAAAAGATAAAAAATATATAATTGAGTTGACTCCATTTTTGATGGAAGATGCACATGGCGTTATTCAAAACTTAGCTGCCAATAAACAAGGTGTTTACAAGATTGATGCTTCAAAAAGTGCATTATCATTACCAAGAATCAAAGCGTTTCCTAAAAATGTAGAATTTGAAGCGTTATTAACCTTTAAAGGAAAACCAAAAGGAGATCATATCAAAAGTGTAACACCAAATGCTTCTTTGGTAAGTGTAACACAACATCATTCTTTTGTAGCATTACCAGATGCTAATTACAAACCAAGAATGTTTGATCCACGAAGTGGCGCAATTAGCATTTCATATTATGATTACGCAACGCCAATTCATGAACCAATGCTGAAGCGTTTCATTACGAGACATCGATTGGAAAAGAGAAACCCGAATGCTGCTAAAAGTGAAGCAAGATGGCCTATCATTTATTACCTTGATCCAGGAACGCCTGAACCTGTTCGTTCTGCTTTGCTAGAAGGCGCACGTTGGT
The DNA here is from genome assembly GCF_009901525.1 of Kordia antarctica. Lineage (NCBI taxonomy): Bacteria > Pseudomonadati > Bacteroidota > Flavobacteriia > Flavobacteriales > Flavobacteriaceae > Kordia > Kordia antarctica. Next base: position 1,521,428 of record NZ_CP019288.1, on the reverse strand, counting down.
GGAATGAAGCCTACGAGGAAATTGGCTATACAAATGCTTTTCAAGTAAAAATGTTACCTGAAGATGCTGATCCAATGGACGTAAGATATAATGTAATTCAATGGGTTCATCGTTCTACACGTGGTTGGAGTTATGGCGCAAGTGTGGTAGATCCGAGAACAGGCGAAATTATAAAAGGACATGTAAGTTTGGGGAGTTTACGAATTCGCCAAGATTTTTTAATCGCGCAAGCGTTATTGAATCAACCTTTTTTAACTAATGACGCAAATTATCAACCAATGTTGGAAATGGCGTTGGCACGAATTCGGCAACTATCAGCACACGAAGTTGGACATACAATCGGTTTTGCACACAATTTTGCAGCAAGTACAAACAATAGAAGTTCGGTAATGGATTATCCGCATCCGAACGTAAAAATCACCAACGGACAAATTGATTTATCAGACGCATACGCAACCGGAATTGGCTCGTGGGACAAAGTTACGGTTGCATATTCTTATACTGAGTTCAATTCAGCGCAAGCGGAAAAACAAGAATTATTAAACATAATAGACAATGCATACAAAATAGGACATCGTTTTATTTCAGATTCGGATGCACGACCAATTGGCGGCGCGCATGCAAACGCTCATTTATGGGATAATGGAAAAAGTGCTACCACTGCATTGCAAGATGTACTAGATGTACGAGAATTAGCGATCAAAAATTTCTCCAAAGATAACATTCGCAGTTACGAACCATATACAGTTTTAGAAGACGTTTTTGTGCCGTTATATTTCTTTCACAGATATCAAACAGAAGCAACTTCAAAACTTATTGGCGGATTGGATTATAATTACGCAACCAAAAACGATGGACAGTTAATAACCAAAGTAATTTCCCCAGAAACACAACGGGAAGCTTTAAAGGTTATTTTGAAAACGCTTGACGCGAAAGTACTCAAAATTCCGCAAGACAAACTCGATTTATTTCCGCCACGAGCGTATACATATTGGCGAACGAGAGAATCTTTTACTGGAAAAACGGGTGTTGGATTTGATGCGTTTAGTCCAGCAGCGACTTCAAGCGATATGACATTGCTATTTTTATTTCATCCAGAACGTGCTGCGCGATTGATTCAACAAAAAAGTATAGATACTAAACAATTGGATTTTATGGAAATGACCAATGAAGTTTTAAAAAATACAATCTATAAAACCTATTCAGATGCGCATGAGCGCGAATTGGGACATGTAGTGAATGTAAATGTGTTGAAACATTTGATGAATTTGGCACAACATGAAAATTCGTCGCCAGCAGTAAAAGCACAAACTCAATATATATTGAATGAAATTGCTAAAAAAGTTACAGCAAAAAAACAGTCGGAAGCTGAAAAGCCATATCAATTTTATTATATAGAAATGATAGAACAGTTTAAAAAATATCCAGAAAAGTTTAAAATAGAAGCTTCTCCAAAAATCCCAGATGGTTCACCAATTGGAACTGATAATTGTCATTATGTAAGAAAGTGAAAAGTTAAAAGTTGAAAGTGAAAGTTGAAAGTGAAAAAGAAATTATAAATGCTAAATGTAAAATTTTAAATGTAAAAGTGTTTGTTTCGAATAACGAATAACGAATAACGAATAAAAAGTTAAAAGTTAAAAGTGCGCCGCATTGAGCATTATTGAAATCAAAATGAATTTTGATTGAAAATACCTAGCGAAGCTATCGAAATGAAAAGTGAAAAAGTAATTATGAATGCTAAATGTGAAATTTTAAATTTAAAAGTGTTTGTTTCGAATAACGAATAACGAATAACGAATAACGAATAACGATTTTTGATTGTAGATTTTTTTACCTAATACCTAATACCTAATACCCAGAAAAATGCGAATTAATTTAATAAGCGATACGGTAACTGTACCGACTCCACAAATGCTAAAAGCAATGTTTGAAGCGAACGTTGGAGATGATGTTTTTAAGAAAGATGAATCCGTTAATCATTTAGAGCGAAAAGTAGCCGAAATGTTTGGTAAAGAAGCTGCGTTGTTTTTTCCGAGTGGAACTATGGCGAATCAGACAGCAATTAAGTTACATACAAATCCTGGCGATCAGGTAATTTGTGATAAAGACGCACATATTTACAATTATGAAGGCGGCGGCGTTAGTTTTAATAGTGGCGTTTCGTGCAAATTAATTGATGGACATCGCGGAATGTTTACAGCGGCACAAGCCAAAGCGGCAATAAATCCGCCCGATTTTTATCACAGTCCATTAACGGCTTTAATTGCGTTGGAAAATACGGCAAATCGTGGTGGCGGCGCATGTTGGGATTTTAGTGAGATTGAAAAAATTCATACAGTTGCTCGAGAAAACGATTTAGGTTTTCACCTAGATGGCGCACGTTTGTGGAATGCGTTGGTGGAAAAAGGAGAAACGCCTGAACAATACGGGAAATTGTTTGATACTATTTCTGTGTGTTTATCTAAAGGTTTGGGTTGTCCTGTCGGATCTGTGTTGATTGCAGATGAAGAAACGATTCATAAAGCATTGCGAATTCGTAAAATATTAGGTGGCGGAATGCGTCAGGCGGGTTATTTAGCTGCCGCTGGAACGTATGCGTTAGATCATCATATGAAGCGATTGGCAGAAGATCATGACAAAGCAAAAGAAATAGGGAAGACGTTAGAACAATTGAC